>NZ_JBFATO010000003.1:0-90508 GCF_040678355.1 Streptomyces sp. NPDC052701 | reverse complement strand
TGCGACCCCGCCCCCCCCCCCCGGGCGCCCCCCCCCCCCCCCCCCGGGGCCCCCCCCCCGCGTCGCCGTCCTGCCGGGCGTCCTTCCCGTCAGCCGTTCTTCGGCGCCACGAACTGCATGTCGAGCTGGATCTTCACCACGTCCCCGAGCAGACCGGGGGCGAAGTCCAGCCCGAAGTCGCTGCGCCGGATCTCACCCGTCGCCTCGAACCCGGCGTGCCGGCTGCCGTCCATGGGCACGTCGACCAGCCCGCCGAACTCCACGGCGAGCGTCACCGGGCGAGTGACGTCGCCGATGGTCAGCTCGCCCTCCATCGTCCAGTCCTCACCCTCCCCCGAGACGCGGGTGGAGCGGTAGGTCATCGTCGGGCGCCTGTCGACGTCGAGCAGGTCGGAGGCGCGCACGTGCGCGTCCCGGTCGGCGTTGCCGGTGTCGATCGAGGCCAGGTCGACGGTCGCGGACACCCGGACGTCCTCGGCCCTCTCCCCGACGGACAGCTCGGCCTCCACCCCGGTAAAACGCCCCCGCACCTTGGCGATGCCCAGGTGGCGGATGGTGAAGTTCACGGCGGAGTGCAGCGGGTCCAGGGCCCAGGTCCCCGGGGCGAGCGGCAGGGTGGTGGCGGTGGTGGCGGTGGTGGTGTCGTTCGTCATGCCCACCACCCTGAGGGCCCCGCAGCCCGTGAGGGAGACCGGCCCGAGCCTGGTAGTGACAGGGACACCCTTCCCGTGTACGGGCGTTGTACGTTCGGCGGGTGAGCGACAACGAGTTGGGCACCTTCCTGCGCACCTGGCGCGAAGCCGTCACCCCCGCCGAGGTCGGTCTGCCCACCGGTCCCCGGCGCCGCACCCCAGGCCTGCGGCGCGCCGAGCTGGCCACGCTCGCCGGCATCAGCGTCGAGTACCTCACCCGGCTCGAACAGGGCCGCGACCGCCACCCCTCCGCCCAGGTGCTCGGCGCCCTCGCCGACGCGCTGAACCTCTCCCTGCGGGACCGGATGCTGCTGCGCCGGCTGACCAAGGAGGCCGACGGCGGCGACCCGCTGATCTGCGCGGCGGCCCCGCCGCTCAGCCGCACCGCGCGCCCCACCGTCTTGGCCGTACTGGACCGCCTGGAACCCGCCCCCGCCGTCGTCCTCAACTGGATCGGCGACGTCCTCGCCCACACCACGGGGTACGAGCGGCTGGCCGGCCCGATCGGACTGCTGGACGCCGAGCGGCCCAACCTGCTGCGGTACCTGTTCACCGACGAGCGGGCCCGCCGCGCCTACCCGGACTGGGACCGGGTGGCCGACGACCTGGTCGCCCAGCTCCGGCACGAGGTCCCCCTGCGCGATCCCTACGTCGCCGAACTGGCCGACGAGCTGACGGTGACGGCGGGGGCGGAGTTCACCGACCGGTTCGCCGACCTGGCCGTGGCCCCGCGGCGGGTCGGCTCCCAGCGCATCGAGCATCCCGAGGCCGGCCCGTTGCGGCTGCTGCACGAGACGCTCGCCCTCCCCGAGGACGGCCAGCGCGTGGTCGTGCACCTCCCCGCCGACGACGCCACGGCCACCGCCCTGGACCGCCTCAACGGCCGCCGCCCGGGCGCGCTGCGTGCGGTGGGGGAGGCGGGCTGACCCATCGCGCGGCAGGCCGGGCCGTGCGGCACGTGCCCTGCCCGGGCGATCCGGTCCTCCTGGGACAGCGGACCCCGTCCGTGACCGCCGGCACACCTCGCGCCGGCCCCGGCCGTGCCGAGGCTGGCCGGGGCCGGCCAGCCTCGACCAGGCCCGGCCCGCGGCAGGTCCGGGGTCAGCCGTTCAGCTCGTGCGCGTACGGCGGCTCCGCCCCCGCGCGCGAGCAGGTGATCGCCGCCGCGCGTGCCGCGAAGCCCAGCAGCCCCGCCCAGCCGTCCGCGTCCAGCGCGGCCACCGCCCGCTCGCTGAGGGCGTCCCGCACCGCCAGCCCGTGCAGCAGTGCCGCGTTGACCGTGTCGCCGGCGCCGATCGTGTCCACGACCTCGACCCGCTCGCCCGGCACCCGGTACACGCCGCCGTCCCGTGTGAAGGCGGTCAGCCCGTCACCGCCCTGGGTGATCACGACCGCTGCCGGGCCGGCCGCCAGCCACTCCTGGGGCGTGCCGCCGAGCCACTGGGCGTCCTCCGCGGACAGCTTCAGCAGCGTCACCGACGGCAGCCAGCTCTTGAACCGGGCCCGGTAGGCGTCCGGGTCCGGTATCAGCCCGGCCCGGATGTTGGGGTCCAGCGCCGTGAACACGCCCTGCGCGGCCGCGGTGCGCATCATCTCCTCGTACGCGCTCGCCCCCGGTTCCAGCACGAGCGAGCAGGTGCCGAAGGAGATCGCGCGGGTGCCGGCCGGCAGCGCGGCAGGAGCCGTGAACAGCCGGTCGGCCGTCCCCTCCACGTAGAAGGAGTACGCGGCGGAGCCGTCCGTTCCGACCGAGGCCACGGCCAGCGTCGTCGGCTCCGGACCGCGCTGCACGCAGGAGACGTCCACGCCGGTCGCGCGCAGCCGGTCCAGGAGCGCCTCGCCGAAGGCGTCGTGCGACACCCGTGAGCAGAAGGCGGCGCGGGAGCCGAGCCGGCCCAGCGCCACCGCCGTGTTGTACGGGCCGCCGCCGAGCGCCGGCTTCAGGTCGGCCAGGGCACCCGTGCCCTGCGGTACGAGGTCGATGAGTGCCTCACCGGCGACGACGATCATGCGGACGTTCCTCTCTGGAGTCGCTCCGGCTGGTCGGGGCAGCCGCACGAGCTGCGGTGGACGAAGGCGCAGGGCAGCCGCACGGTCCGGGCGGGCCGGTCCGGCTCGGCGAGGCGGTCCAGCAGCACCTGGACCGCCCTGGCGCCGATGTCCCTGCTGGGCTGGGCGATCGCGGTGAGGCGGGGCGAGAACAGGTCCGCCCAGGTGAAGTCGTCGAAGCAGCACAGCGCGATGTCGTCGGGCACCGACAGGCCGCGGTCGCGCAGGGCCCGCAGCGCGCCGATGGTCATCGCGTTGTTGGCGGTGACCAGCGCGGTCGGCGGCGCAGCGAGGGACAGCAGGGCGGCGGTGGCCTGTTCGGCGCCCGCCGTCCGCGAGTCGCCGTGCGCCAGGAGCCGTGCGTCGAACGGCAGCCCGGCGGCCGTCAGACCCTGCCGGTACCCGGTGATCCGCTCCCGCGTGGTGCTCAGGCCGGGCCGTCCCGCCACCAGCCCGATCCGGCGGTGACCGAGGCCGGCGAGGTGGGTGACCAGCCGGGCCGTCGGCCCGGTGTTCTCGGCGCAGACCTGGTCGAGGCGCGGGGCGCCGTCCGCCGGGACGTCGACCAGCCGGTCCAGGAGCACGGCCGGTACCGCGTGCCGCCCGAGGTAGGCCAGGAGCCCGCGCGGATCGGCGGAGGGCGCGACGATCATGCCGTCCACACGGCGCTCGTGCAGGAGCTGGACGACCGTGCGCTCGTGCTCGGGATCGTCGTGCGGATCGGCGATGAGCAGGCTGTAGCCGTGCTCCAGGGCGCAGGCCTCGACGCCCTGGAGGATCTCCGTGAAGTACGGGTTGCTGATCGCCGACACGGCGAGCCCGATGGACCGGGTGCGGGAGGTCACCAGGGAGCGGGCGAGAGTGTTCGGGGTGTAGCCGAGCGCCTCGACGGCGTCCAGGACGGCCCGGCGGGTGTGCGGCAGCACCGGCCGCGTGCCGTTCAGCACGTGCGAGACGGTCGCCACGGAGACACCGGCGCTCCGGGCGACGTCGGCCATGGTGGCCATACCGCTCCCTCCTCCCGCTTGTCCCACTGCTCGTCCGGTCGTCCGGCTGCTCGTCGGCGCTTGCCGACTGGCCGGGACCGTACCGCATCCGGACGCGGACGTAAACGCTTACGCAAGCGTTTACGCCTCCCCGGCGCCCATTGACCCGCCCTCATCCGGAACGATCGCCGCCGGTATCGTCGGCACGCACCGCCGTCCGACCCGTGGAGACCCCATGCCCGGCCGACCCGTCGCGAGCCGCCGTACCGTCCTTCGAGGAGTGGCCCTCACGCCCGTCGCCGGGCTCGGTGCCACCGCCTGCTCACCCGGCGAAACCGGGCCCGCGCGGCCGACCGCGCCCGTCGACCTCGGGGCCGAGAGCGAGGTCCCCGAGGGAGGCGCCAGGCTGTACCGGGACCACAACGTCGTCGTCAGTCGGGGCGGGGACGGCACCCTCACGGCGTACAGCACGATCTGCACGCACGCGCGGTGCCCCGCCAACAGGCTGGAGGGGACGACCCTGATCTGCCCCTGCCACGGCAGCGAGTTCGACGCCACCACCGGCGAGGTCCTGCGGGAGCCGGCCACCGTCCCGCTGGCGAAGCTGCCCGTGCGGGTGAGCGGCGGCCGCATCGTCGCGGGACCGGACGCCTGACGCGCCCCGGCCGGGACGCCCCGCCGCCAGGGGCGCCCCGCGCCGGGACGGTCCGCTCACTCCCAGTCCCAGGCGATCCCGAGGAAACCGGACCGCACCCGTGGTTCGACGAGGTGCACCGAACAGTGCCGTCCGCTCAGCGCCAGCTCCTGGTGCCCGGTGCGCGGCGCCGCCGCCGAGTGCTGGGCGAACCGGTGACAGCGCGCCGGGAGCGCCCGCGCGTCGAAGCGCACCTGGAGCGCGTACTGACCGCCCGCGGAGCCGAACCCGCGCACGTACTCGTGCGCGACGCCGACGGTGCCGTCCTCGACGCCGTAGCGGAAGAGGAACGTCTCTCCGGCCCGCAGCCGGACATCGAAGAGCAGCTCGGCCACGAGCACTCCGGTGCCGTGGTGGCTGCGGACGCGTCCGGTGCGGCAGTTGTCCAGCGCGTGCACCGTCATGCGCTCCGGCGCCGAGCCGGGGTCGCCGTGGTGGACGGCCACGAAGCGGTCGACGCCGTCCCGGTGGGCGCGCACGATGTGGTGCGACTCGCGCTCCGCCAGCTCGCGGCGGGCCCCCACGCGGACCCGCTCGTGGTGCCCCAGCGTGTGCAGCCCCCCGTCCGGCGGGCAGTCCAGCTCGGCCAGCAGCCGCTCCAGGACGCCCGCGGCCTCCAGAAGGGAGCGGTAGGACCGGGCCGCGGGCCGCTGCCCCGCCGGCTGCTCCCCGGAGTCGGCGAGCAGCCGGATCAGGGACTCCTCCGGCAGGCGCAGGATCTCCTCCAGGGCCCGGACGGCCCGCAGCGACTCCGGGCGCCGGGGGCGCCGGGCGCCCTGCTGCCAGTAACTCAGGCTCGTGACGCCGACCCTCACGCCACGCCGCGACAGGTGGTGCTGCACGCGCTGCAACGGCAGTCCGCGGGCCGCGATCGCGGCCCGCAGGGCGACGTGGAAGGGGCCGCCACGCAGAGCCGAGTCCAGGTCCGCGGCGGCGGAGTCCGCGTGCTGTGCGGCGTGCGGCATGCGGGGGCCTCTCCGTGAAGGTCGACGACGGCTGGTCGGGCCGTTCGCACAGGTCGCCCGGGAGCGGCCGCCCCGCCGGCGCGGAGTGGGTCCTCCCCTGTGCACGCCGTCGTCCCGGGGTCCCGAGTCCCCCCGCATTGAAGCGCGTTGACGCAGCCCCGACAACACCGGGGACCCGACGGCGGCCTGCCCCTGCCGCCGTCCCGCCCCGGAGCGCGAGCCGCGCTTCTAGGAGTGCTCCGTGTCGTCCCGCCCCTCCGGCCGCGGGCGGAGGCGCTTGGCGCGCACTACGTCGGGGTCGCGCGGGTCGAGGGCTTCGCGCAGCGCGAAGGGCTCGTCCGTGTACCGGCGGGCACGGACCGGCCGCCGTGGTTTCTCGATCCGCATCCGCCGCATCCGAGCCGTCCTTCCGCCGGGACCGGCCGCTTCACCCCGAAGCGGCCGGTCCGCACCGACACCCTGTGTCCACCCCGTCACGCACGGCGCCCCAGGACGCCGATGTGCCGTCGTGGGTAGCGTCGTTCCCGCTTCCGCACGGGCGTAACCCCTAGGACGCGGGCGGGCTGCCGGGAGAACGGCACGGCGTGCGGGGCGGGAGGACCGACGGGGATCACGGACCGGGGGCGCCGGACCGGCCGGGTGACGCCGCCGCCCGCCCCCGCCGGGCGTCCCGGCGCACCGCCCAAGGGCCCGCCGGACTGTCGGTCCCCGCCAGTAGGGTGTGAGTCATGGCCGACCCCTCCAGCTACCGCCCCAAGCCGGGAGAGATCCCCGACTCGCCGGGGGTCTACCGGTTCCGTGACGAGCACCGCCGCGTGATCTACGTCGGAAAGGCGAAGAGCCTGCGCCAGCGCCTGGCGAACTACTTCCAGGACCTCGCAGGCCTGCATCCGCGCACCCGCACGATGGTCACCACGGCCGCGTCCGTGGAGTGGACGGTGGTCTCCACCGAGGTCGAGGCGCTGCAGCTGGAGTACTCCTGGATCAAGGAGTACGACCCCCGGTTCAACGTCAAGTACCGCGACGACAAGAGCTACCCCTACCTCGCGGTGACGATGAACGAGGAGTTCCCGCGCGTGCAGGTGATGCGCGGCCACAAGAAGAAGGGCGTGCGGTACTTCGGGCCGTACGCGCACGCGTGGGCGATCCGCGACACCGTCGACCTGCTGCTGCGCGTCTTCCCCGTCCGTACGTGCTCGGCCGGCGTCTTCAGGAACGCCGCCCGCACCGGCCGCCCCTGCCTGCTCGGCTACATCGGCAAGTGCTCCGCGCCCTGCGTCGGCCGGATCGGCGCCGAGGAGCACCGCGCGCTCGCCGGCGAGTTCTGCGACTTCATGGCCGGCCGCACGGGCACCCACATCCGCCGCCTGGAGCAGGAGATGACCCGGGCGGCCGAGGAGATGGAGTACGAGCGGGCCGCCCGGCTGCGCGACGACATCGAGGCCCTGAAGAAGGCCATGGAGAAGAACGCGGTGGTGCTCGCCGACGCGACCGACGCCGACCTGATCGCGGTCGCCGAGGACGAACTGGAGGCGGCCGTCCAGATCTTCCACGTACGCGGCGGACGCGTGCGCGGCCAGCGCGGCTGGGTCACCGACAAGGTCGAGGAGATCACCACCGGCGCCCTCGTGGAGCACGCCCTGCAGCAGCTCTACGGCGAGGAGACCGGCGACGCCGTCCCCCGCGAGGTCCTCGTGCCGGCCCTGCCCGACCCCGTCGAGCCCGTCCAGGAGTGGCTCGCCGGGCGCCGCGGCTCGGGCGTCTCCCTGCGCGTCCCGCAGCGCGGCGACAAGAAGGCCCTCATGGAGACCGTGCAGCGCAACGCCCAGCAGGCGCTCGCCCTGCACAAGACCAAGCGCGCCTCCGACCTGACCACCCGCTCGCGTGCCCTGGAGGAGATCGCCGAGGCCCTCGACCTGGACAGCGCCCCGCTCAGGATCGAGTGCTACGACATCTCGCACCTGCAGGGCGACGACGTGGTGGCCTCCATGGTCGTCTTCGAGGACGGGCTGGCCCGCAAGAGCGAGTACCGCCGCTTCCAGATCAAGGGCTTCCGCGGCCAGGACGACGTCCGCTCCATGCACGAGGTGATCACCCGCCGCTTCCGGCGCTACCTCGCCGAGAAGGAGAGGACGGGGGAGTGGGCCGACGACGGGGACGGCCCCCTCGCGGACGGCCTCACCGAGGAGGACGGCCGCCCCAGGAAGTTCGCCTACCCGCCCCAGCTCGTCGTCGTCGACGGCGGCGCGCCGCAGGTCGCGGCGGCGCGGCGGGCCCTGGACGAGCTCGGCATCGACGACATCGCCGTGTGCGGCCTCGCCAAGCGCCTGGAGGAGGTCTGGGTGCCCGGCGACGACGACCCGGTCGTCCTGCCCCGCACCAGCGAGGGCCTGTACCTGCTGCAGCGCGTCCGGGACGAGGCCCACCGCTTCGCGATCACCTACCAGCGCACCAAGCGCGCCAGACGCCTGCGCTCCAGCCCCCTGGACGACGTCCCCGGGCTGGGCGAGACGCGCAAGCAGGCGCTGCTCAGGCACTTCGGCTCGCTGAAGAGGCTGCGGTCCGCGACGGTCGACCAGATCTGCGAGGTCCCGGGCATAGGCCGCAAGACGGCCGAGACCGTCGCCGTGGCCCTCGCCCGGGCGGCCCCGGCCGCGCCCGCCGTGAACACGGCGACCGGAGAGATCATCGACGACACGGACGACACGGACGACGGGGCACCCGGGGTGACAGGTGTCCCGGGGGAGCCCGTACCCGCGGGCGCCCCGGAGGAACGACGGGGGCAGGAGACATGACCGAGCACGACACACGGCCCACCGCAGGGCGGGACCCCGCACCCGGGGAGACCCGCGAGGACCGGGCCCAGCACGCCGTCCACGACAACGGAGCACAGGTGAGTACGGGCAAGGAAACAGCCGGGGTGCCCGAGGCGGCCATCCCCGAGCTGGTGATCATCTCCGGCATGTCCGGAGCCGGGCGGTCCACGGCCGCCAAGTGTCTGGAGGACCTGGGCTGGTTCGTCGTCGACAACCTGCCGCCCGCGCTGATCCCCACCATGGTGGAGCTCGGCGCCCGCTCCCAGGGCAACGTGGCCAGGATCGCGGTCGTCGTCGACGTCCGCGGCCGCCGCTTCTTCGACAACCTGCGCGAGTCCCTCGCCGACCTCGACGGCCGGGGCGTCACACGGCGGATCGTCTTCCTGGAGTCCTCCGACGAGGCCCTGGTGCGCCGCTTCGAGTCGGTGCGCCGCCCGCACCCCCTGCAGGGCGACGGCCGCATCGTCGACGGCATCGCGGCCGAGCGGGAGCTGCTGCGCGAGCTGCGCGGCGACGCCGACCTGGTGATCGACACCTCCAGCCTCAACGTCCACGAGCTGCGCGCCAAGATGGACGCCCAGTTCGCCGGCGAGGAGGAGCCCGAGCTGCGGGCCACCGTGATGTCCTTCGGCTACAAGTACGGCCTGCCGGTCGACGCCGACCTCGTCGTCGACTGCCGCTTCCTGCCCAACCCGCACTGGGTCCCGGAGCTGCGCCCGTACACCGGCCTGAACGAGGAGGTGTCGGCGTACGTCTTCAACCAGCCCGGCGCCAAGGAGTTCCTGGACCGGTACGCCGAGCTCCTGCAGCTCGTTGCCACGGGCTACCGTCGGGAGGGCAAGCGCTACGTGACGATCGCCGTCGGCTGCACGGGCGGCAAGCACCGCTCCGTCGCCATGTCGGAAAGGCTCGCCGCCCGGCTCGCGGCCGAAGGCGTGGAGACGGTGGTCGTCCACCGGGACATGGGACGCGAATGACAGGACGTACTCCGCGGCTGAGCGGGCTGCGCCGGGTGGTGCACGAGGGGCGCGGCGGCCGGCCCGCCGAGTCCCGGGGCGGCAGACCGCGCCGCCGGGGCACCCAGCCCAAGGTCGTCGCCCTGGGCGGCGGCATGGGGCTGTCCGCCTCGCTCGCCGCGCTGCGCCGGATCACCGGCGACCTCACCGCCGTCGTCACCGTGGCCGACGACGGCGGCTCCAGCGGGCGCCTGCGCGACGAGCTGGGCGTCCTGCCGCCCGGCGACCTGCGCAAGGCGCTGGCCGCGCTGTGCGGCGACGACGACTGGGGCCAGACCTGGGCCCGGGTCATCCAGCACCGCTTCCAGTCCCGGGGCGAGATGCACGGCCACGCGGTCGGCAACCTGCTCATCGTCGCCCTGTGGGAGCAGCTCGGCGACCACGTCCAGGCCCTGGACCTGGTCGGCCGGCTGCTGGGTGCGCACGGGCGCGTGCTGCCCATGTCGGCCGTGCCGCTGGAGCTCCAGGCCCTGGTCAAGGGCCACGACCCGGACCGGCCGGACGACATCGGCACCGTCCGCGGACAGGCCAACGTCGCCCTCACCCCCGGCGAGGTCCAGTCCGTGCACCTCGTGCCGCACGACCCGCCCGCCGTCCCCGAGGCGGTGGCCGCCGTCCTCGACGCGGACTGGGTGGTGCTCGGCCCCGGATCGTGGTTCTCCTCGGTCATCCCGCACCTGCTCGTGCCCGAACTGCTGGACGCCCTCACCCAGACGAAGGCGCGCCGGGTACTCTCCCTGAACCTCGCCCCGCAGCCAGGAGAAACCGAGGGCTTCTCCCCGCAGCGTCATGTGGAGGTTTTGGGACGACACGCCCCTAAACTCGCCCTGGACGTGGTGCTGGCCGACGAGGCCGCCGTGCCCGACCGTGCCTCGCTGACCGAAGCCGCCAAGCGGCTGGGCGCCGCGGTCGAGCTGGC
Source organism: Streptomyces sp. NPDC052701 (assembly GCF_040678355.1). NCBI lineage: Bacteria > Bacillati > Actinomycetota > Actinomycetes > Kitasatosporales > Streptomycetaceae > Streptomyces > Streptomyces sp. NPDC052701. The sequence continues at coordinate 80,371 of NZ_JBFATO010000003.1, read as the reverse complement.
GCCGGTGGCCCGGACCGACGGGACTCCGAGGCACGACCCGGAGCTGCTGGCCGCCGCGTACGACCGTATTTTTCGTATGCATGGAAGGATCGGCCCATGGCGATGACGCCAGCGGTGAAGGACGAGATCTCCCGGCTCCCCGTCACCCGGACCTGCTGCAGGAAGGCGGAGGTCTCCGCCGTCCTGCGGTTCGCCGGCGGCCTCCACCTGGTGAGCGGGCGCATCGTGATCGAGGCGGAGCTGGACACCGCGATGGCGGCCCGGCGCCTCAAGCGGGACATCCTGGAGATCTTCGGCCACAGCTCGGAACTGATCGTGATGGCGCCCGGCGGACTGCGGCGCGGTTCGCGCTACGTCGTGCGCGTCGTGGCGGGCGGTGACCAGCTGGCCCGGCAGACCGGTCTGGTCGACGGCCGGGGCCGCCCGATCCGCGGCCTGCCCCCGCAGGTGGTCTCCGGGGCGACGTGCGACGCCGAGGCCGCCTGGCGCGGCGCCTTCCTGGCCCACGGCTCGCTCACCGAGCCCGGCCGTTCCTCCTCCCTGGAGGTGACCTGCCCGGGCCCCGAGGCCGCGCTCGCCCTGGTCGGTGCCGCCCGCCGGCTGTCCATCGCGGCCAAGGCCCGCGAGGTGCGCGGCGTGGACCGGGTCGTCGTCCGCGACGGCGACGCGATCGGCGCCCTGCTCACCCGGCTCGGCGCCCACGAGTCGGTACTGGCCTGGGAGGAGCGCCGGATGCGCCGCGAGGTGCGCGCCACGGCGAACCGGCTGGCCAACTTCGACGACGCCAACCTGCGCCGCTCCGCCCGCGCGGCCGTCGCCGCCGGCGCCCGCGTCCAGCGCGCCCTGGAGATCCTCGGCGACGACGTCCCCGAGCACCTGGCCGCCGCCGGCCGGCTGCGCATGGAGCACAAGCAGGCCTCCCTGGAGGAGCTGGGCGCGCTCGCCGACCCGCCGCTGACCAAGGACGCCGTCGCCGGGCGCATCCGCCGCCTGCTCGCCATGGCCGACAAGCGCGCCTGCGACCTCGGCATCCCCGGTACGGAGGCCAACCTCACCGAGGAACTGGCCGACAACCTCGCCGGCTGACCCGACACGCTCTCAAAACGCCGGTGCCGACGCCCGATCGGGTGATCGGCACCGGCGTCGTGCGTGTCGGTGAAGCGCCCTTGACTCGACCATGAACTGTCATGAGCCTGGCATTCAGTTCGCTGCCGTGGCGAACCCACGCAAGGGGAGTTCATGAGACGAAGAGCGAGATCGATCCTCGCCGTCGGCGCGCTCCTGCTCGGCGGAGCCGGCCTCGCGCCCGTCGCCCGGGCGCAACCGGGGCCTTCCGGCGGACCGGACGCGGAGGAGGTCCGGGTCTTCCGCGCCGACGTCACCCAGCAGCAGGTTCCCCTGCTGCTGGCGGCCGGCCAGGACGGTCACGAACTCGGTGAGCAGGTGCCCGACAAGGGCACGGCCACCGTCGAGGTCCACCTCACCGGGCGGCAGGCGAAGAAGCTGGAGAAGCAGGGCGTCGACCTTACCGAACACAGGCTGTCCGCCAGAGCCGAGGCCCGCGTGGAGGACGCCGCCGAGGGCGTGTTCCGCCCCTACGGCGGAAAGGGCGGCCTGAAGGAGGAGATCCTCCGGACCGCCCAGGAGAACCCCGGCCTCACCAAGGTCGTCTCCATCGGCACGACCGTCAAGGGCCAGGACATCCTCGCCCTGAAGCTCACCAAGGGCGCCAAGAGGTCCGAGGACGGTTCCAAACCCTCCGTCCTGTACCTGTCCAACCAGCACGCGCGCGAGTGGATCACGCCGGAGATGACCCGGCGCCTGATGCACCACTACCTGGACAACTACCGGACCGACAAGCGCGTCAGGAAGATCGTCGACTCCACCGAGCTGTGGTTCGTCCTGTCCGCCAACCCCGACGGCTACGACCACACGTTCACCGGCGACGACAACCGCCTGTGGCGCAAGAACCTGCGGGACGTCAACGGCGACGGCGTCGTCGGCACGGGCGACGGCGTCGACCTCAACCGCAACTTCGCCTACAAGTGGGGCTACGACGACGAGGGTTCGTCCCCCCACCCCACCAGCCAGACCTACCGCGGCGCCGCTCCCAACTCCGAGCCGGAGACCCGGGCGCTGGACGCCTTCGAGAAGCGGATCGGCTTCACGTACGGCATCAACTACCACTCCGCCGCCGAACTCCTCCTGTACGGCGTGGGCTGGCAGGTGGCCACGCCCACCCCGGACGACGTCCTCTACCGGGCGCTCGCCGGCACGCCCGGCGCCCCGGCGATCCCGGGCTACCACCCGCAGCTCTCCTCCGAGCTGTACACCACCAACGGCGAGGCGGACGGGCACGCGGCGAACGTCAACGGCATGGCGATGTTCACGCCGGAGATGTCGACCTGTCAGACCGCCTCGGAGGCCGACCCGGACGACGAGTGGAAGGCGTCCGACTGCCGCTCCATCTTCACGTTCCCGGACGACGAGAAGCTGATCCGGCAGGAGTTCGCCAAGAACGTCCCGTTCGCGCTCTCCGTCGCCGAGACCGCCTCCCACCCCGACCGGCCGTCCTCGGCCGTCGGCCTGGACGCCGCCGACTTCACCCCGGCCGCGTTCCCGGTGTCGTACTCCCGCGGCGCCGGCCAGGAGGTCTCCGTCGTCGTCCGCAAGGCGGTGCGCGACAAGGAGCTGAAGTACCGCGTCGACGGCGGCCGCGTGAGGGGCGCGGCGCTCAGGCCCTGGAAGGGCGGCGAGACGTTCGGCGGTGAGGACGACCTCTACTTCGGCGAGTACCGGGCCGAGGTCGGGGACGGCGAACCCGGTGACGAGGTCGAGGTGTGGTTCACCGGCAGGACCGGGAGCGGCAGGAAGGTCTCCAGCGGGCACTTCACGTACACCGTGGCCGAGCGGCCCCGCGCGGACGTCCTCGTGGTCGCCGAGGAGGGCGCGACCGCCGCGCAGGCGCAGACGTACGTCGACGCGCTCGGGGCCGACGGCCGCAAGGCGGTCGTCTGGGACGTCGCCGAACAGGGCGCGCCCGACGCGCTCGGCGTGCTGAGCCACTTCGGCACCGTCGTCCACTACACGGGCGCGAGCGTCCCCGGCGTCGCCACCCAGCTCCGGCTGCGGGCCTTCCTCAACGAGGGCGGCAAGCTCGTCGAGGCGGGCGAGCAGGCCGGCGGCAGCGTCGACCTCGGCGGCGGCACCCTGTCGGACGACTTCGCCCAGTACTACCTGGGCGCCTACACCCGGACCTCCACCCCGGGGGCCGGCGGCTTCACCGGTTCCGGGAAGCTCGGCGGCTTCACCGGCGCGCTCGGCGACGCGCCCGGCAACCCGCTGGACGAGGCCGGCACCTACGGCGTCACCTCCGACGAACTGCCCGCCGACCGGTTCCCGCAGTTCGCCAGTGCGGGCGCGGGCCGGTTCGCCGGGACGGCCGACCCGTACGGGCCCTACGCGGGCGCCTCCATGGCCGCCGCCGTGCACACCGACGACGCCTACAAACGCCTCACCCGCACCATCGACCTCACGGGGGTGAGCGCGGCCGACGAGCCGGCCCTGCGCACCCGGCTGCTGTGGGACACCGAACCCGGCTACGACCACGCGCTGGTCGAGGCCCGCACGGCCGGGGCCGACGACTGGACCACCCTCCCGGAGGCGGGCGGCGCCACCGGCACCGCCGTCCCGCGGGAGTGCTCGGCCGGGTTCTACGTCGGTGAGCACCCCTGGCTGAAGCGCTACCTGACCGTCACGCGGGACGGCTGCACCGCGACCGGCACCACCGGCGCGTGGCACAGCCTCACCGGTGCCTCCGGCGGCTGGCAGCAGGTGAGCTTCGACCTGAGCGCCTACGCGGGCAGGACGGTCGAGGTCTCCCTCGGCTACGTCACCGACCCGGGCACCGGCGGCCGCGGCGTCCTCGCCGACGACGCCTCGCTCGTCATCGGCGGCACGGCGAGGGAGACCGAGGGCTTCGAGACCTCCCTCGGCGCCTGGAAGCCGGCCGGACCGCCCGCGGGCAGCCCGGCCGTACTGAAGGACTGGACGCGCACCGGAGCGCTGTTCCGCACCTACGGAGCGGTCACCACGGACGACACCGTGCTGCTGGGCTTCGGCCTGGAGCACGTCCCCTCCGCGGCCGGCCGGAAGGCGCTTCTCGCCAAGGCGCTCGCGGCCTTGGAGGAGTGACCCCGCCGGTCAACCTCCGCTGACCTCCCGTAGCGAGAACGAGTGATCAGGCCCTCCGGTCCGGGCGGTCCGCACCCTACTGACGGGTACGGACCGCCCTGCCGGGTATGGGACATCTCGATGTCACTCCCGGGCCCCCGGGGAGGTAGGGTCGGGGGTGGTCGGGGACATCCCATACAGCTCGCCGGCATCCTGAGCCGGCGTACCAACGAGGAGATCGGTTCGTGACGATCCGCGTAGGCATCAACGGCTTTGGCCGCATCGGTCGTAACTACTTCCGCGCGCTGCTGGAGCAGGGTGCAGACATCGAGATCGTGGCTGTCAACGACCTGGGTGACACCGCGACCACCGCCCACCTGCTGAAGTACGACACCATCCTGGGCCGCCTCAAGCAGGAGGTCTCGCACACCGAGGACACCATCACCGTCGACGGCAAGACCATCAAGGTCCTGTCCGAGCGCAACCCCGCCGACATCCCGTGGGGCGAGCTGGGCGTCGACATCGTCATCGAGTCGACCGGCATCTTCACCAAGAAGGAAGACGCCGAGAAGCACATCGCCGGCGGGGCCAAGAAGGTCATCATCTCCGCCCCGGCGAAGAACGAAGACGTCACCATCGTGATGGGCGTCAACCACGACACCTACGACGCGGCCAACCACCACGTCATCTCCAACGCCTCCTGCACCACCAACTGCGTGGCGCCGATGGCCAAGGTCCTCGACGAGAACTTCGGCATCGTCAAGGGCCTGATGACGACGGTGCACGCGTACACGAACGACCAGCGCATCCTGGACTTCCCGCACAAGGACCTGCGCCGCGCGCGTGCCGCCGCCGAGAACATCATCCCGACCACCACGGGTGCCGCGAAGGCGACCGCGCTGGTGCTGCCGCAGCTCAAGGGCAAGCTGGACGGCATGGCCATGCGCGTCCCGGTCCCGACCGGCTCGGTCACCGACCTCGTCGTCGAGCTCTCCCGCGAGGTCACCAAGGAAGAGGTCAACGCCGCCTTCCAGAAGGCCGCCGAGGGCGAGCTGAAGGGCATCCTCGAGTACACCGAGGACCCGATCGTCTCCTCCGACATCGTCAACGCCCCGGCGTCCTGCACCTTCGACTCCTCCCTGACCATGGTCCAGGAGGGCAAGAACGTGAAGGTCATCGGCTGGTACGACAACGAGTGGGGCTACTCCAACCGCCTCGTCGACCTCACGGTCTTCGTTGGCGACCAGCTCTGATCGAATAGAGCGGGCCTCGATGTGAGGGCAGGGCTCGGGCAGCGCACGGCAGCGCTGCCCGAGCCCTGACTCGCGTGCGAGCCCTGTTCGATCACGAGCGCTTCCGAGCGATCACGAGTCCTCTCCAGGAGTCCCCATGAAGACGATCGACGAACTCCTCTCCGAAGGCGTCGCGGGCAAGCGTGTCTTCGTCCGCGCCGACCTCAACGTGCCGCTCGACGGCACCACCATCACCGACGACGGCCGCATCCGCGCCGTGCTGCCCACCGTCAAGGCCCTCGCCGACGCGGGCGCCCGCGTGATCGTCGCCTCGCACCTGGGCCGCCCCAAGGGCGCCCCGGACCCGGTCTTCTCGCTCGCCCCGGCAGCCGCCCGCCTCGGCGAGCTCCTCGGCACCGACGTCGGGTTCGCCGAGGACACCGTCGGCGAGTCCGCCACCTCCACGGTCTCCGCCCTCGCCGACGGCCAGGTCGCCGTCGTGGAGAACCTGCGCTTCAACCCGGGGGAGACGAGCAAGGACGACGCCGAGCGCGCCGCCTTCGCCGACCGGCTGGCCGGCCTGGCGGACGTCTACGTCGGCGACGGCTTCGGCGCGGTGCACCGCAAGCACGCCTCGGTCTTCGACCTGCCCAAGCGCCTGCCGCACTACGCCGGATACCTCATCACCACCGAGGTCGGCGTCCTGAGGAAGCTCACCGAGGACGTCCGGCGGCCCTACGTCGTCGCGCTCGGCGGCGCCAAGGTCTCCGACAAGCTCGCCGTCATCGACCAGCTGCTCGGCAAGGCCGACCGCCTCCTGATCGGCGGCGGCATGGCCTACACGTTCCTCAAGGCCAAGGGCTACGAGGTCGGCAGGTCCCTCCTGCAGGAGGACCAGATCCCGGCCGTCCAGGAGTACATCGAGCGCGCCGAGAAGACCGGAGTCGAGCTGGTCCTGCCCGTCGACGCGCTGGTCGCCGCCGACTTCCCGGACCTGAAGACCAAGGCTCCGGCCCACCCCACGACCGTCGCCGCGGACGCCATCCCCGCCGACCAGGAGGGGCTGGACATCGGCCCCGAGACCCGCAAGCTGTACGCCTCGAAGCTCGCCGACGCCGCCACCGTCTTCTGGAACGGTCCCATGGGCGTCTTCGAGCACCCCGACTACGCCGAGGGCACCAAGGCGGTCGCCCAGGCCCTCCTCGACGCCCCGGGCTTCACCGTGGTCGGCGGCGGCGACTCCGCCGCGGCCGTCCGCACCCTGGGCTTCGACGAGCAGGCATTCGGCCACATCTCGACCGGTGGCGGCGCCTCCCTCGAATACCTCGAGGGCAAGACGCTCCCCGGCCTCGCCGCACTGGAGGACTGACCCCGCATGACCACTCGCACGCCGCTGATGGCGGGCAACTGGAAGATGAACCTCAACCACCTCGAGGCCATCGCGCACGTCCAGAAGCTCGCCTTCGCCCTCGCGGACAAGGACTACGAGGCCGTCGAGGTCGCCGTCCTGCCGCCCTTCACCGACCTGCGCTCCGTGCAGACCCTGGTCGACGGTGACAAGCTCCGCATCAAGTACGGCGCCCAGGACATCTCGGCGCACGACGGCGGTGCCTACACCGGCGAGATCTCGGGCCCGATGCTGGCCAAGCTGAAGTGCACGTACGTGGTCGTCGGCCACAGCGAGCGCCGCCAGTACCACAACGAGACCGACGAGATCGTCAACGCCAAGGTCAAGGCCGCCTACAAGCACGGCCTGACCCCGATCCTGTGCGTCGGCGAGGAGCTGGAGGTCCGCGAGGCGGGCCACCACGTCACGCACACGCTCGCCCAGGTCGAGGGCGGCCTGAAGGACCTCCCGGCCGAGCAGGCCGAGTCGGTCGTGATCGCCTACGAGCCGGTGTGGGCCATCGGCACCGGCAAGGTCTGCGGCGCCGAGGACGCCCAGGAGGTCTGCGCCGCCGTCCGCGGCAAGATCGCCGAACTGTACTCCCAGGAGGTGGCCGACAAGGTCCGCATCCAGTACGGCGGCTCGGTCAAGTCCGGCAACGTCGCCGAGATCATGGCGCAGGCCGACATCGACGGCGCCCTGGTCGGCGGTGCCTCGCTGGACGCGGACGAGTTCGTCAAGATCGTGCGCTTCCGTGACCAGTGAGTAGGCCGTAGACGCGATCCGTCGTACCCTTGCGGGGTCCAGCAGTGCGCTGGGCCCCGCGTCGTCCGTCAGAATCCGAGGAAGTTGGTCCAGCCGTGATTATGGGGTTCTCGATCGCCCTGATCGTCTTCAGCCTGCTGCTGATGCTGCTGGTGCTGATGCACAAGGGGAAGGGCGGCGGCCTCTCCGACATGTTCGGTGGCGGCATGCAGTCGTCCGTCGGCGGCTCCTCGGTCGCCGAGCGCAACCTCGACCGGATCACCGTGGTGATCGGTCTGCTGTGGTTCGCGTGCATCATCGTGCTCGGCATCCTGATGAAGGCGAACAACTGATCCGCACGGACAATCCGCACGCATTCGCACGTAAGGCCCCATGTTCGGTACGCGCAGCTGAGCGCGGCCTATCATGGGGCTTGCGTCTGGATGTGGGGGGCGGTAACTCCAATCACTGGACGCGCGTTGGGCCTTACGTAGACTGAGGCGCTCGCGGCGAAGCGGAACGCCGACTCGCTTCGCGGCACCATCACGCAGGGAGTTACGACCGTGGCAAGTGGCAACGCGATCCGGGGAAGCCGGGTCGGGGCGGGGCCGATGGGCGAGGCCGAGCGCGGCGAGTCCGCGCCGCGGCTGCGCGTCTCCTTCTGGTGCTCCAACGGGCACGAGACACAGCCGAGCTTCGCCAGCGACGCGCAGGTGCCCGAAACCTGGGACTGCCCCCGCTGCGGCTTTCCGGCCGGGCAGGACCAGGACAACCCGCCGGACCCGCCGCGCACCGAGCCCTACAAGACGCACCTGGCCTATGTGCGGGAGCGGCGCAGCGACGCGGACGGCGAGGCGATCCTCGCCGAGGCGCTCGCCAAACTGCGGGGTGAGATCTAGGAGTTGAGCGATCGGCCGGGCTGCGAAAGACACCTGGCCGGAGCCGTTCCCCGCGCCGCCCGCCGGCCGGCCGCGGACCGATTGTCAGTGGTGCCCTCTACGGTTTGTGCATCGGGCGGACCGTGAGGGGGAGTTGTGGCGACGGTGGACACGGCTGCTGCGGCCGCGCCCGCATGGCGCGGGGGGTTCGGCCGGCTGTGGAGCGCGGACGTCCTGTCCGGCTTCGGTGACGCGTTACGCACCGCCGCCCTGCCCCTGCTGGCCGTGACACTGACCGACGAACCGCTGCTCGTCGCGTCCGTCACCGCCTGCGGCCATCTGCCCTGGCTCGTCTTCGGTCTGCTCGGCGGCGCCCTCGCCGACCGCGTGGACCAGCGGCGCGCCATGTGGATCGTGGACACCGTACGCGGGCTGCTGGTCGCGGGCTTCGCGGTGGCCGTCGCGCTCGGGCAGGCCTCGATCGCCCTGCTCGCCGTGCTGGCCTTCACCCTCACCACCCTGCAGACCCTGTTCGACAACGCCTCCACCGCCCTGCTGCCCGCCCTGGTGGGCCGTGCGGCGCTCGGCAGCGCCAACGCGCGCCTGATGACCGGCCGGCGCATCGCGGGCGGTCTGCCGGCCGGGGCCCTGGTGCCGCTGCTGCTGGCGGCGGGGGCCGCCCTGCCCTTCGCCGTCGACGCCGTCACCTTCCTCCTGGCCGCCGCGCTGGTCGCCTCCCTGCGGACCCGCGCGCCCGGGCGGAAACCGGGACCGGCGGGCAGCACCCTGCGCCGGGAGATCGCCGAAGGGCTGCGGACCCTGGCGCGGGACCGGGTGTTGCGCGGGCTGTGCGCGGCCACGGCCCTGTGCAACATCGGCATGGGTGCCCTCGTCGCCACCCTCGTGGTCCTGGTGACCGACTGGCTGGACGCCGGCAACGCGGGATACGCGGCGGCCATGACCGCGTACACCGTCGGCGGCCTCGCCGGCGGAGCGGCCAACCGCCGGTTCGCCGCCCGCCTGGGGCAGCTGCGGGCGGTGCTCGTCGCCGGCGTGGTGCAGGTCGCCGCGCTCGTCGTGACGGGTTCGGTCCGTACGCTCGGGGCGCTGGTGGCCGCCATGGCCGTCTTCGGCTTCATGGGCATGGTGTGGAACGTCAACACGACCACGCTGATGCAGCAGCGCAGCCCCGCCGCGATGCTGGGCCGGGTCGCCTCGGCCCACCGGACCCTGTCGGTCGCCGGGGCGCCCGCGGGCGCGCTGCTCGGCGGGGCCGCCGCCACCGCCTGGGGGGCCAACACCCCGGCGCTGCTCGCGGCCGCGTTCTTCGTGCTGTCCGTCGCCGTGCTGATACCCGCGGGCCGGCCGGACGTACCTGTTGTCGTGCCGGACGACGGCGCCACGACAGCTCACGTCCACCGCTGATCAATTAGGTTGGGACCGGCAGCGGGGCAGGTACGCAGCAGTACAGGCAGGCAAGGAAGAAGGCTGAAGTCCGAGATGAACGCAGACGGCCGTACCAGGCTCAACCAGATGCCCGAGTGGACCGCTCTGGCCAAGCACCGCGAGGAGCTCGGCGAGGTGCGACTGCGCGAGCTGTTCGCCGCCGACCCCGGCCGCGGCACCGCGTACACACTCCGGGTCGGTGACCTCTACGTCGACTACTCCAAGCACCTGGTCACCGACGAGACGTTGCGGCTGCTGCGCGAGCTGGCCGCCGCCACCGACGTGTTCGGGCTGCGCAACGCCATGTTCCGCGGCGAGAAGATCAACACGACCGAGAACCGCGCCGTGCTGCACACCGCCCTGCGGGCGCCCCGGGACGCGGTGATCGAGGTCGACGGCGAGAACGTCGTGCCGGGCGTGCACGCGGTCCTCGACAAGATGGCCGACTTCGCCGACCGGGTCCGCTCCGGTGCGTGGACCGGCCACACCGGCAAGCGCATCCGCACCGTCGTCAACATCGGCATCGGCGGCTCCGACCTGGGCCCGGCGATGGCCTACGAGGCGCTGCGCGCCTACACCGCGCGGGAGTTGACCTTCCGCTTCGTGTCGAACGTGGACGGCGCGGACCTGCACGAGGCGGTCCGCGACCTGGACCCGGCGGAGACGCTGTTCATCATCGCCTCCAAGACCTTCACCACCATCGAGACGATCACCAACGCCACCTCCGCACGCACCTGGCTGCTGGACGCGCTCGGCGAGGAGGCCGCCGTCGCCAAGCACTTCGTCGCGCTGTCGACCAACGCGGAGAAGGTCGCCGGGTTCGGCATCGACACGGCCAACATGTTCGAGTTCTGGGACTGGGTCGGCGGCCGCTACTCCTACGACTCCGCGATCGGCCTGTCCCTGATGATCGCCATCGGCCCGGACCGCTTCCGGGAGATGCTCGACGGCTTCCGCATCGTCGACGAGCACTTCGCCAACGCCCCCGCCGAGGCCAACGTGCCGCTGCTGCTGGGCCTGCTGGGCGTCTGGTACGGCAACTTCCACGGCGCCGAGTCGCACGCGGTGCTGCCCTACTCGCACTACCTGTCCAAGTTCACCGCCTACCTCCAGCAGCTCGACATGGAGTCCAACGGCAAGTCGGTGCGGCGCGACGGGCAGCCGGTGGACTGGCAGACCGGGCCGGTGGTGTGGGGCACGCCGGGCACCAACGGGCAGCACGCCTACTACCAGCTCATCCACCAGGGCACCAAGCTCGTCCCGGCGGACTTCATCGGCTTCGCCGAGCCGGTCGCCGAGCTGAGCGACGGACTCAGGGCGCAGCACGACCTGCTGATGGCGAACTTCTTCGCGCAGACGCAGGCCCTCGCCTTCGGCAAGACGCCGGAGGAGGTGCGGGCCGAGGGCGTGCCCGAGGAGCTGGTGCCGCACAAGACGTTCCGGGGCAACCACCCCACCACGACCATCCTGGCCACCGAGCTGACCCCGTCGGTGCTCGGCCAGCTCGTCGCCCTCTACGAGCACAAGGTGTTCGTGCAGGGCGCGATCTGGGACATCGACTCCTTCGACCAGTGGGGCGTCGAACTCGGCAAGGTGCTCGCCAAGCGCGTCGAGCCCGCCCTGACCGAGGGCGCCGAGGTGCCCGGCCTCGACCCGTCCACGGCCGCCCTGGTGGCCGCGTACCGGGAGCTGCGCGGCCGGCGGTGAGGGACCGGGCCGGGAGGCGGGCGGGGCGCCGTCCGCTTCCCGGGCACCCCCGGCGATCACGACAGCCGTGTCCCGGGGCAGGACGACGCGGCCCCTCACACGGCAGTCGGCCGGACCGCGAAGCCGCCGGTCGCCCGCCGTACCGGCCGCCCGGCGGACGAGCGGTCGCCAGCCGCTCAGGCGACCGCCGTCAGCGTGTCGGCGAGGCGGCGGCGGGCCGCGCGTGTCGCCGGCAGGGCGGCCAGGGCACAGGCACCCAGTACGGCGGCCGTACCGAGGAGGAGCAGGAGAGTGGGGGAGGGGCCCTGGGCGATCCCCGCGCCGATGCCGCTCGAACGGCCCTGGGCGTCGATCAGCCAGCGGGCCAGGGGCAGGCCGAGGGCCGTGGCGGCGAGCACGGCGGCCAGGGTCGTGCAGCCGGTGGCCGTGACCGTGATCGCGGTGATCTGGCGGGGGGACAGGCCGATCGCCTTCAGGGCGAGCAGGTCCCGTTCGCTCTCGCGGACGGCGCCGCCGATCGCGGTCAGCAGCTCGATGAGGCCGATGAGGGCGAGGACGGCGATCAGGCCGACGACGACACCGCGCAGCGGGGAGAGACCGTCGGCCGGGTTGGTCACGGGGTGCACGTCCAGGTGGCCGCGGCCGGCCGCGGCCAGGCGCCCGGCGACCTCGTGCGGGTCGGCGCCGGGGTCCAGGCGGACCTGGTGAAGGGTGGGGCGCAGACCGGGATCGTTCTCGCGGAGGGTGTCCAGGGAGGTGGAGACGACCCGGCCGGCGTTCTCCGGCTCGATGCTGCGGCCCACGATGTGCAGGATCTGCGGCCGGTCGCCGACGGTCATCCGCACCCAGTCGCCGACCCGCACGTCCAGCAGGTCCAGCAGCCCCTGCCCGGCCACCGCCTCGTCGGGCCCGCGCGCGGGGCGGCCCTCGGCCAGGGTGTAGGGGTAGGGCTCCTCGCGGGTGCCGAGGCCGCGCAGGGCGATGGTCGCCGTCTGGCCCGGGACCAGGGCGGCGACCTCGACGCCCGGGTAGGCGGCGGCGACCTGCGGGTCGCGCTCCAGCAGAGTGCGGGCGTCCCGGTCGCTCAGACCGGCGTCGGCGTGGACCGACAGCGCGGTCGGCAGGCCCATCTGCTCGGGCCTGCCGTGGAAGCGGTCGATGGTGGTCCACGCGCTCATCGCGACCACGATCAGCAGCAGCGGCAGGGCCAGCCGGGCGACCGTGGCCAGCGACCGGGGGCGGCGCGTGAACGCCTTGTGCCAGCCCAGGACCAGCGCGGGCGGCACCCGCGTCCCCAGCGCCCGGCGTGCCGCGCCGGACAGCCGTCCGCCCGCCGGCGCCGCGGGCCTGGGCACCGGCACCGGCGGCACCCGGCCCGCCCGCCAGGCCGCCAGCCCGGTCGTGGCACCGATGAACAGCACCGCACCCACCGGCACCGCGAACAGCGCCACCGTCTGTCCGGGCAGTCCCTGCCACACGCCGACCGCATCCCCGAGCCGCCCCGGGATCCGGCTGCCCAGCGCCTCGGTCAGCGCGGCGGCGGCCACCGCGCCGAGCAGGGCGTACGCCAGGTGCTGGAGCAGGAAGACGCGGACGACCTGGCCGGGCGTGAAGCCGATCGCCTTCAGGACGGAGATGTCCCGCAGGTGGCCGCGGATGCGGGTGCCGATCGCGCCGTGCACGGCGAACCCGGCGGCGGCCAGCGCGCCCAGCCCGAACAGGCCCAGCACCTGCCCGAGCAGCCGGGTGTCGCCCTGCGCCTCGGCCCGGGCCTGCTTCCAGGTGGAGACCTCGTCGATCGCTCCGGCGCCCAGCACGGTCACCGCGCGCTGGACGGCGTAGTCGGTGTCGTCGGGGTCGGTCAGGCGCAGCCCGATCACCTGCCCGCCGGGGTCGGGCACGGCGGAGGGCAGGGTCCAGACCAGCCCCGGCTGCTCGCCCGGCCGGTAGCGCGGCTCGGCGCTGTCGGCGATGCCCACGACGGTCAGCCGCCGCGCGGTGCCGGGCAGGGTGAGCGGGTCGCCGGGCTGGGCGAGCAGCGCGCGGGCCAGCCGGCTCTCCAGGACCACGCCGTCCGGGGCCGCGGGGTCCAGCCAGTGCCCGGAGGTGAGCAGCGGGCGGCCGACCCGGGGCCGGTGCGGGGTCCCGCGCAGTTCGGCGGAGGCGCGGCTGCCGCGCGAGGCGACGGCGGCCGAAGCGGTGGGGTAGGGGCCGGCGACGGACTCGACGCCGTCCAGCGAGGCCAGTCTGCCCGCGTCGGCGGCGGCGTCGGTGTGCAGCCAGACGTGCGCGCCGCGCGCCTGGGTGAAGACGCGCTGCCAGGGGTTGGTGGCATACCCGAACAGGGCGGCGGCGAGCAGCAGGGACACGACGATGCCCGCGGTGGCGAGGACGAGGAACAGCGCCTCGCCGCGGTGCGTGCGCAGATCGGAGTGCGCCCAGCGCAGGGTGGCTCGCACGGCGTCAGCCCCTGCCCCTCGGCGCGTGGACGGCGCGCTGGTCGTACACCCGCATGTCAGTCCCTGAGCTCCAGCACCCCGGACGTCCCGGAGCGGCGCGGCGGCGTGCCGCCGTCCAGGTGCGCGTCGTCGGCGATCCGCCCGTCGAAGAAGCTGATCACCCGGTCCGCGGCGCTCGCCAGCCGGGCGTCATGGGTGACCAGCAGGATCGTCTGGCCGCGCTGGTGGAAGCGGGACAGCAGCCGCATCACCTCGCGGGTGCCCTTGCTGTCCAGGCTGCCCGCGGGCTCGTCGGCCAGCAGCAGCGGCGGATGGTTGACCAGGGCCCGGGCGAGCGCCACCCGCTGCTGCTCGCCGCCGGACAGCTCGCCGGGCATGCCGCGTTCCTTGCCGGCGAGGCCCAGCTCGGCCAGCAGCCGCTCCCGCTCGGCGCGCGCCCGCTTCGGCGGGACCCCGGCGAGCAGGGCGGGCAGCTCCACGTTGTCGGCGACGGACAGGTTCGACACGAGGTTGAAGAACTGGAAGACGATGCCGATGCGCTTCCTGCGCTCCACGGACCAGCGGGCCTCGCTCCAGGCGTCGGTGCACTCGCCGTCCAGCCAGATGCTGCCGCCGTCCGGCCGCTGGAGCCCGCCGAGCAGGTGCAGCAGCGTCGACTTGCCGGCGCCGGAGGGGCCGGTGACGGCCACGAACTCGCCTCGCGTCACCGACAGGTCGACCCCGCGCACGGCGGGGACGGGCGCGCCCTCGCCGTGGTGCGTCTTGACCAGGCCCCGGGCGCGCAGCACAGGAGCGGAACCCTCGCTCACTCCAGCTCCTCCAGCTCTTCCTGGCACCGCTCCAGCCAGTCGAGGTCGGCCTGCAGGTGCAGCATCGCGCCCTCGATCAGCAGATGGGCGATGCGGTTGTCCCGGTCTTCGGCGGCGGCCAGCTTCGACAGCTGCCGCATGGTGTTCAGGTACTGGCGCCGCTGCTTGTTGATGAGGGCGATCTGGTCGGCGAGACCGGTCTGCGGGGCGAGGGCCAGTTTCATGAAGAACTCGTCCCGTACCCGCGGCTCGTCCTCGGGCTCCTCGAACCAGGTGCGCAGCGCCTCACGCCCGGCGTCGGTGAGGTGGTAGACCTTCTTGTTGGGCCGGCTGGACTGCTCGACGTCCTCGCCCTCGATCAGCCCCTGCTTCTCGAGGCGGCCGAGGGTGACGTAGACCTGGCCGACGTTCGGCTGAGGGTACGCGGAGCCCAGCAGTTGCTCAAGGTCCTGCTTGAGCTCGTAGCCGTGGGCCGGGCCGCGGGCGAGGAGTGCCAGGAGGGGCAGGCGCACGCGTGCAGTCCTCCTGTCCTCGTATATGTGTGCCAGGCCCTAGTATCGCCCATACCTAACAGGTATACATGGCCTCTGACCCCGGGCGACGGCGCCCGTGGCCGGTGTACAGGGAGGAACCTATGCGGTGGATACGTGCCGCGGGTAGGGGCCTCCTCGTTCTCGTGGTGGTCCTGGCCGGTTACGTCGCCTCCGGCGCCCAGGCGCGGGAGGGCGCCGAGGGCGGGCGCGGGCCGCTCACGCTCGCCACCGCCGGGGACCTCACCGGCTATCTCGGGCCCCTCCTGGAAGGCTGGAACCGCGCTCACCCCGACGAGCGGGTCACCCTCGTCGAGCTGCCCGACTCCGCCGACGAGACCCGTGCGCAGATGGCCACCGACCTGCGCGGCGGCGACCGCAGCCGCTTCGACGTCCTCAACATCGACGTCAACTGGACCCCGGAGTTCGCCGCGGCGGGCTGGATCCGGCCGCTGCCCCGCGACCGCTTCCCCCTCGGCGCCTTCCTGCCGCCGGTCGTCGGCACGGCGACCTACGCCGGCCGGCTCTACGCCGTCCCCTACGTCACCAACGCCGGCCTGCTCCTGTACCGCAAGGACGTCCTGGCCAAGGAGGGCCTCCCGCCGCCGCGCACCTGGGCCGAACTGGAGCGGCAGGCCAGGACCGTCGCCCCGGAGTACGGGCTGGACGGCTACGCCGGCCAGTTCCTGCCGTACGAGGGCCTCACCGTCAACGCGGCCGAGGCCGTCTACTCGGCGGGCGGCACGATCCTCGGCGACGAGGGCGAGCGCGTCACCGTCGACTCCGCGGCGGCCCGGGAGGGCATCGGGTTCCTCGCCCGGGGCGTCCGCGAGGGCTGGATACCGAAAGAGGCGCTGACGTACAAGGAGGAGGAGTCCAAGCAGGCCTTCCAGGACGGCCGGCTGCTCTTCCTGCGCAACTGGCCGTACGCCTACGTCGGCGCCTCCGCCGAGGGCTCGCGGGTCGCCGGGAAGGTCGGCGCCGTACCGCTGCCGGGGCCGGACGGGCCGGGGACGAGCGTCCTGGGCGGCTCCAACCTGGCCGTCAGCACGCACGCGCGGCACCCCGACTCGGCCGCGCGTCTGATCGCGTACCTGACCAGCGAGCGCGTCCAGCGCCAGGTCCTCACGCGCGGCGCCCTGCCGCCCGTACGGGCCGCGCTGTACGACGATCCCGGGCTGGTGCGGAAGTTCCCCTACCTGCCGACGCTGCGCGAGAGCGTGCTCGCCGCCGCCCCGCGCCCCAAGAGCCCGCACTACGGCCAGGTCAGCCTGGCGGTGCAGGCGGTCGTGCACGACGCGATGACCGGGCGGCAGACGCCCGAGGCCGCGGTGCGGCGGCTGGCGCGCGAGCTCGCCGCGATCTCACGCCGCTAGACCCTTCCTGGTTACCTGTTAGGTAACACGGACGTCTCATCTAGGCGCGAAGTGTCCGTATAGGTCCGCATATTGCCTGGTCAACTCCTGGAAAGCTTCTGTACGTTCATTGACACCCTCGCGACACCCCTACTTAACATGCATGCATAACCACTAGCACGCACAGACAGGTCGACGGGGTGAGTCTCAAGCGCATCGGCACCCACCACTGGTGGCGCGACGCAGTGATCTACCAGGTGTACGTCCGCAGCTTCCTGGACAGCACCGGTGACGGCATCGGCGATCTCGCCGGAGTCCGTGCGGGGCTGCCGTACCTGAAGAAGCTCGGCGTCGACGGGATCTGGCTGAGCCCCTTCTATCCCTCGCCGCAGCACGACCACGGCTACGACGTCGCCGACTACTGCGACGTCGACCCGCTCTTCGGCGACCTCGCCGAGTTCGACCTGCTGATCGCCGCCGCCCGCCGGCTCGGCATCAAGGTGCTGCTGGACATCGTCCCGAACCACTGCTCCAGCGAGCACCCCTGGTTCCGCGAGGCGCTCGCCTCGCCGCCCGGCAGCCCGGCCCGCGCCCGCTTCCACTTCGCCGACGGCCGCGGCCCCGGCGGCAGCGAGCCGCCCAACAACTGGCACGCCATGTTCGGCGGTCCGGCCTGGAGCCGGGTGACGGAGGCCGACGGGCGGCCCGGCCAGTGGTACCTGCACATGTTCACGCCCGAGCAGCCGGACTGGAACTGGCGCAACCCCGAGATACCCGCCGAGTTCGACCGGATCCTGCGCTTCTGGCTGGACCGGGGCGTGGACGGCTTCCGCATCGACGTCGCCGCCGGCCTGTTCAAGCACCCCGGCCTGCCCGACTCCCCGGACCCCGAGGCCGACGCCCGCACCCGCGACTCGGTCAACCCGCTCGCCTGGAACCAGCCCGAGGTGCACGACGTGTGGCGCCGCTGGCGTTCCCTCTGCGAGGAGTACGCCGCCCGCGACGGCCGCGAGCGCCTGCTGGTCGGCGAGGTGTCCGTCCCCAACGCCCGCGAGCACGCGAAGTACGTCCGCCCGGACGAGCTGCACCAGGCCTTCTTCTTCGACCTGCTCAGCGCCCCCTGGGACCCGGACGCCTTCCGCAAGGTCATCTCCGAGGCCATGCAGGACATCGCCGGCACGGGCTCCACGGTCACCTGGGTCCTCAACAACCACGACCAGGTCCGCACCGTCACCCGCTACGGCGAACCCACCCCGCAGGGCAGCGGCCTCGGCGCCGCCCGGGCCCGGGCCGCCGCTCTGCTGATGCTGGCGCTGCCCGGCGCCGCGTACATCTACCAGGGCGAGGAGCTGGGCCTGCCCGAGGTCGTCGACCTGCCCGACGACGTGCTCACCGACCCGATCTTCCGCCGCACCGGCAGCCGGGCCCGGATCCGCGACGGCTGCCGGGTGCCGCTGCCCTGGTCGGGCCAGGCCTCCCCGTTCGGCTTCACCTCCGGCGCGCAGAGCGCCAAGCCGTGGCTGCCGCAGCCGGAGTACTTCGCCGAGTACGCCACCGACCGGGCCCTGGCCGACACCCGCTCCTTCTGGCACCTGTACCGCGACGGCCTCCAGCTGCGCGCCGCGCTGCCCCAGCTGGGCGAGGGCACGCTGCGCTGGCTGGACACCCCGCCCGGCGTCCTGGCCTTCGTCCGCGGCGACGACCTGGTGTGCGCCGTGAACTTCGGCACCGCCCCCACGCCCGCGCCGGTCCCCGGCACCCCGCTGCTGTCCAGCGGCCCCTGCGAGCCCGGGGTGCTGCCCGGCTCGACGGCGGCCTGGTGGATCGGCGACAGCTGAGCCCGTCCACGTCACCTCCCCACCCACCGAAGGGACATCAACGATGATGCGACGACGTACCACCCTGCTCACGAGCTGCACCGCCCTGGTCCTGGCGCTCGGCGCGACCGCCTGCGGCGGCGGCCCGGTCACGGCCGGCGGCGGCGACAAGGCGCTCGGCGGCCAGACGGTCACCGTGGCCGGTGTCTGGTCCGGCACCGAACAGAAGAACTTCCAGAAGGTGCTGGACGCCTTCACCGAGAAGACCGGCGCCAAGACGCAGTTCGTGTCCACCGGGGACAACGTCTCCACCGTCATCGGCAGCAAGATCGAGGGCGGCAACGCCCCCGACGTCGTGATGGTCCCGCAGGTCGGCGTGTTGAAGCAGTTCGCGAAGAACGGCTGGCTCAAGCCGCTGTCGAAGAAGACCCAGCAGGCGGTCGACGCCAACTACGCGGGCGTCTGGAAGGACTACGGCAGCGTCGACGGCACGCTGTACGGCCTGTACTTCAAGGCCGCCCACAAGTCGACCGTCTGGTACAGCCCCGACGCCCTCGCCCAGGCGGGCGTCAAGCCGCCGAAGACGTACGACGAGATGCTGAAGGCCGGGCGGACCGTCTCCGACTCCGGGCTCGCCGCCTTCTCGGTCGCCGGGCAGGACGGCTGGACGCTCACCGACTGGTTCGAGAACGTCTACCTCTCCCAGGCCGGGCCCGAGAAGTACGACGCCCTCGCCGCGCACGAGCTGAAGTGGACCGACGCCAGCGTGGTCGAGGCGCTCACCACGCTCGGCAAGCTCTTCAAGGACAAGCAGCTGATCGCGGGCGGTCAGAAGGGGGCGCTGAACACCGACTTCCCGGGCTCGGTGGAGAAGGTGTTCGGGCCGAAGGCCGAGGCCGGCATGGTCTACGAGGGCGACTTCGTCGCCGGCGTCGCCAAGGACCAGTTCGGGAAGAAGATCGGCGAGGACGCCGACTTCTTCCCCTTCCCGGCGGTGGACGGCGGCAAGGCGCCGGTGGTCAGCGGCGGTGACGCGGCCGTCGCCCTGAAGGACGGCAAGAACCAGAAGGCGGCCCAGGCGCTCCTGGAGTACCTGGCGACGCCCGAGGCCGCGGCCGTGTGGGCCGAGGCGGGCGGCTTCCTGTCCCCGAACAGGAAGCTCGACCTCGCCTCCTACGGAGACGACGTCACCCGTGCCACCGCCGAGTCGCTCGTCGCGGCCGGGGACTCGGTCCGCTTCGACATGTCCGACCAGGCCCCGGCGGCCTTCGGCGGCACCAAGGGCGCCGGCGAGTGGAAGCTGCTGCAGGACTTCCTGCGCGACCCGTCGGACCCCAAGGGCACCGCGGCGAAGCTGGAGGCCGCGGCGGCGAAGGCGTACCGGGGCTGACATGGCAGCGACGCTCGTGAAAGAGGCGAGCCCTCCGGCCGCCGCTGGTGCCGGCCCCGCCCGGCGCCCGCGGCGGCGCGGACGGATCATCGCCGTGCTGTTCGTGCTCCCCGCGCTCCTCCTGCTGGGCGCGCTGGTCGTCTACCCCGTCCTCTTCTCCGTCGGCCGCAGCTTCTTCGACGCCTCCGGCACCCGGTTCGTGGGCGGCGAGAACTACGCCGAGATGTTCCGGGACCCGGCCACGCTCAAGGCCATCCGCAACACGGCCGTCTGGGTCGTCGTCGCGCCGACCCTGCTGACCGGCCTCGGCCTGATCCTGGCCGTCCTGGTGGAGAAGGTCCGCTGGGCCACCGCCTTCAAGCTGCTGCTGTTCATGCCGATGGCGGTGTCCTTCCTGGCCGCCGGGATCGTCTTCCGGCTCGCCTACGACGAGGACCCGGACAAGGGCGTGCTGAACGCCGCCGTGGTCTCCGTCCACGACGCCTTCCAGGGCACCTCCTCCTACCCGACGGCCCGGGCCCGCGACGGCCAGGGGCTGACGAAGGAGGCGGACGGCTCGTACCGGACGAGCGCGGCCGTGTCGCCCGGGGACGCGGTGGCGCTGGGCCTGGTCGGCGTCCAGCCCAGGGACCTGCCCGGCGGCGCCGAGTCCGCGTACCCGGCCGCCACCCGGAAGGCCGGCTCCGGTGAGCTCCGCGGCGTCGTCTACCTGGACTTCACCCCCGGCGGCGGAGGGGAGCAGGGCAGGGTCGACCGGCGGGAGAGCGGCCTGCCGGAGATGAAGGTGGAGGCCGTGCGCGACGGCAGGACGGTCGCCTCGACGACCACCGCGTCCGACGGCTCCTTCCGCTTCGGGGACCTCGCCGACGGCTCGTACACCGTCAGGCTGCCCGCCTCGAACTTCGCGCCGCCCTACGAGGGCGTCTCCTGGCTCGGCCCGACGCTCGTCACCCCGGCGATCATCGGCGCGTACCTGTGGATCTGGACCGGCTTCGCCATGGTGCTGATCGGAGCGGGCCTGTCGACCCTGCCGCGGGACGCGCTGGAGGCGGCGCGGATGGACGGGGCGAACGAGTGGCAGATCTTCCGCCGGATCACGGTCCCGCTGCTCGCCCCGGTGCTCACGGTCGTCTTCGTGACCCTCGTGATCAACGTGATGAAGGTCTTCGACCTCGTCTACATCATCGCGCCCGGGCCCGTGCAGGAGGACGCGACCGTCCTCGCGACGCAGATGTGGCTGGTGTCGTTCGGCGGCGGCAACAACCAGGGGCTCGGCAGCGCGCTCGGTGTGCTGCTCCTGCTGCTGGTGGTCCCGGCCATGGTCTTCAACGTCCGCCGCTTCCGAAGGAGTCAGCGATGAACGCCGTCCGGCGCCACCTGGGCAACGGGGTCGTGCAGGCCTTCCTCGTCGTGGTCGGCCTGGTGTGGATGACACCGCTGGCGGGGCTGCTGCTGTCCTCGCTGCGGTCCGCCGAGGACACCGCGAAGGGCGGCTGGTGGACGGTGTTCACCAGCCCCGGCCAGCTGTCCTTCGACAACTACTCGGCGCTGCTGGAGAACGCGGGCATCACCCAGGCCTTCTGGAACACGGTGCTGATCTCGGTGCCGACGACCGTGCTGGTCGTCGTCGTCGCGGCACTCGCCGGGTACGCCTTCGCGTGGCTGGACTTCCCCGGGCGGGACGCGATCTTCCTGCTGGTGGTGGCGCTGCTGGTGGTGCCCGTCCAGATCGGCCTGCTGCCGGTCGCCAAACTCTTCGGCCAGCTGGGCCTGTTCGGCACGATCCCGGGCGTGGTCCTCTTCCACGTGGCCTACGGCCTGCCCTTCGCGGTGTTCCTGCTGCGGAACTACTTCGCCGAGATGCCCAAGGAGATGCTGGAGGCCGCCCGGATGGACGGCGGCAGCGAGTGGCGCATCTTCACCCGGCTGGTGCTGCCCGTGGGCCGGCCGGCGATCGCCTCGCTGGCCATCTTCCAGTTCCTGTGGGTGTGGAACGACATGCTGGTGGCGCTGCTGTTCGCGGACAGCTCCTCCCAGCCGCTGACCGTGGAACTCCAGTCGCAGATCCGGCAGTTCGGCAGCAACATCGACGTGCTGGCCCCCGGGGCGTTCGTGTCGCTGATCGTGCCGGTGGTGGTGTTCTTCGCCTTCCAGCGGCACTTCGTGCAGGGCGTGATGGCGGGGTCGGTGAAGTAGCCGGGGTTCCGGGCCGCGCCCGCCGGGCTTCCGGGCCGCCGTCCGCCGGGTCGGCGGGCGGCGGCCCGGACCGCCGTTCAGGCTGCCGTCCGCAGCGCCACGGCCCGTTCCACATGGGCCCGGAAGCTGCGCGGCGGACGCCCCAGGAGGCGCTGGACGGTGTCGGTGACGCGGTCCTCGGCCCCCTCGGCGATCGCCCGGTCCAGGCCGGCGAGCACGGCGGCGAACTCGGCGGGCATGTCCAGTGCCAGGCGCTCGCGCATCTGCTCGTACGTCAGTTGCCGGTGGGTGACGCTGCGCCCGGTCACCTCGGTGAGGACGGCGGCGACGTCGCCGTAACTCAGGGCCTGCGGACCGGTGACGACCAGGTCGGTGTCCGGGGAGCGGTCGGCGGTCAGCGCGTGCGCGGCGACGGCCGCGATGTCGTCGGCGTCGACGAAGGCCACCCGGCCCTCGCCCGTCGCGGTCGTGATCGTGCCCTGCTCGCGGATGGCGCGCGCGTGCATGTGGTCACCGGTGAAGTTCTGCATGAACCACGACGGCCGCAGGACCGCCCACTCGTCGAACAGGGCGGGCAGGGCCTGGTGCACCTGTCCGACCGCCGGACCCCCGGCCGGGATCGCCGAGGAGCTCAGCAGGACGGCCCGGCGCACCCCGGCGGCCCGGGCCCGCTCCAGGAACGGCAGCATGACGGCGGCCGGGTCCGCGCAGGCGAGCGGCGGGACGAGGTAGACGCGGTCCGCGTCGCCCAGGGCCGCCTCGTGGGTGGAGGCGTCGTACCAGTCGAAGCGCACGGCCGCGGCACCCGCGACGGGGACGGCGCGGCGGCTCGCGGCCCTGACCCGGTGCCCTTCCGCGGTGAGCAGGGAGGTCACGCGGCTGCCGGTGGTCCCGGTGGCGCCGACGACCAGCGTGGCGGCGGAGTCGGTCACCGGTCGCTCCCCGCGAAGTCGGCCGCGCCGTCCCGGGGGACGGCGAGCGGGTTCCAGTAGTCGCGGTAGTGCGTGATGCGGCCGTCGGAGACCGTCACGACGGCGATGTACGTCATGTCGTAAGGGTCTCCGGTCTTCACCAGCCGCCCGACCCCGCGCATCTCGACCACGACGGTCCGCGGATCGTCGGTCCGGTGGATCTTCAGGTCGGGAACGTCCTGGAGATCGATGTGCTCGGGCCAGGCCCGCATGTACGCGGCGACGGCGGCCTTGCCCTCCAGCCGCTTCGGCCACCCTTCGGGCGCGAAGGGGAATTCGAAGACGCCGTCGTCGTCCCACAGGTCGACCCAGGCGGGGATGTCCTTCTCGAGCAGCAGCCGCAGGCCGTGGCGGTAGAGGTCGGCCGGTTGCGTGGGCGTGGTCATGGTTTCCCTCCGATACGATGCGGACCAGTGGTCCGCTTGACCAATGATACGGACTCGCGGTCCGTTTAATCAAGATGCGGACCCGTGGTCCGTTTGAATGGATCGGAGGAGACCCGTGCCCGAACGCAAGCCCCGGGCGGACGCCCTGCGCAACCGCGAGGCCGTCCTGGCGGCGGCCGACCGCCTCTTCGCCGCGTGCGACCGCCCCGAGGACGTCACCATGGCCGACATCGCGGCCGCGGCCGGCGTCGGCAAGGGCACCCTCTTCCGCGGCTTCGGCGACCGCACCGGCCTGATCCGCGCGCTCTACGAGGCCCGCCTCGAACCGGTCCGCCGGGCCATCACCGACGGCCCCCGCCCGCTGGGACCGGACACGCCCCCGGCCGAGCGCGTCCCCGCCCTGCTGGACGCCGTCCTGTGCTTCAAACTCGACCACCGGCACCTGTCACTGGCGCTGGAGGGAACGGGCTCCGACAGCCCCTACCGCGCGGAACACTACGACTGGTGGCACGCCACCCTGCGCGACGTGGTGGAGCAGCTGCCCGGCTTCCCCGACGGCGACTTCACCGCGCACGCCCTGCTCGCGGCCGTCCGCGCCGACCTCGTCGACCACCTGGCCGGCCGGCGGCAGATGTCCCGCGAGCGCCTCCGGGCCGACCTGGCCGCCTTCACCGCCCGCGTGCTGGGCGGAGGGGACCCCACGCCGTGAGGGCGGGAACGCGAAGCGGCCGGACGGTCCGGGGATCTGCCCGGACCGTCCGGCCGCTGCCGGCGTTCAGCCCGCCTCGGCGCTCACGCGGACGCCGGTGGATACAGCGACCTCGGCAACCGCGAGGCCGCCGCCGCGTCCAGCAGCCACAGGGTGCGGGCACGGCCGTACGCGCCCGCCGCCGGGGCCTGGATCTCACCCGCGCCCGACAGGGCGATCGCCGCGGCCCGCGCCTTGTCCTCGCCGGCCGCCAGGAGCCACACCTCGCGTGCGGCGCGGATGGCCGGGAGCGTGAGGGTGATCCGGGTCGGCGGGGGCTTGGGCGCACCGCGGACGCCGACCACCGTGCGCTCCGTCTCCCGGACGGCCGGGAGCTCGGGGAACAGCGACGCGACGTGCGTGTCCGGGCCGACGCCCAGCATCAGGACGTCGAACACCGGCACCGGGCCGTGGTTCTCGGGACCCGCCGCCCGCGCCAGTTCGTCCGCGTACGCGGCCGCCGCCGCGTCCACGTCCTTGCCGTACGGGCCGTCCGAGGCGGGCATGGCGTGCACGCGCCCGGGATCCAGCGGCACCGCGTCCAGCAGCGCCTTGCGGGCCTGCGTGACGTTGCGCTCCGGGTCGCCCTCCGGGAGGAAGCGCTCGTCCCCCCACCACAGGTCCAGCCGCGACCAGTCGACGGCGTCCCGGGCGGGCGCGGCGGCCAGCGCGGCCAGCAGGCCGTTGCCGTTGCGGCCGCCCGTCAGGACCACGGACGCCGAACCCCGCGAGGCCTGCGCGTCCACGATCCGCGTGATCAGCCGGGCCGCCGCGGCCTGCGCCATCAGCTCCTTGTCGCGGTGCACGACCAGCTGCGGTGCCGTGCTCACTTCGACGCCGCCTTCCGCACCGGCTCCGGCGTGGGCGCCTCCTGCTTCACCGGCTCCTCCGCCGTCGCCTCCTGCGCGGGTGCTTTCGCAGCGGCCTCGACGGGATGAGGGACCGCGACCGGTTCGGCGTCACCCGGTTCTCCTTTGGGCGCCGCCTCCCGCGGCTCCCCGGGAGCCGCGTCGGTCCTCAGCCGCTCCACCCCGTACCGCAGCGCCGAGGCGTACGTGTCGTCCGGGTCCAGCCGCCGCAGCTCCTCCGCGATCAGCTCGGCCGTGTCACGCCGCTTGAGCGCCACCGCGCGGTCGGGCTGGCCCTGGATGGAGAGGGTGGCCAGGGAGCCGTCGGCGCGGTCCAGGGTGATCGGGCCGCAGTCGGTGTCCATGCGGACCGCCGTCAGACCGGGGCCGCCGGACAGCGAGCGCTTCACCGGGACGTCCAGGCGGTCCGCGAGCCACATCGCCAGCAGCTCGCAGCTCGGGTTGAACTCCTCGCCCTCCACCTCGACGGCCTTCACCTGGCAGGTGACCTGGTCCAGGGCCGCGGCCAGCATCGAGCGCCAGGGCGTGATGCGGGTCCACGACAGGTCCGTGTCACCGGGGGTGTAGGCCTTGGCCCGGGCCGCCAGCTCGCGGACCGGGTGCTCCGAGGCGTAGGTGTCGGTGACGCGGCGCTGGGCGAGGGCGCCCAGCGGGTCGCTCGCCGGGTCGAGCGGCGCGTTGACCGGCCACCACACCACCACCGGGGCGTCCGGCAGCAGCAGCGGCAGCACCACCGACTGGGCCTGGTCGACCACCTCGCCGTACAGCCGGAGCACCACCGTCTCGCCGGTGCCCGCGTCCGCGCCCACCCGGACCTCCGCGTCCAGGCGGGACTGCGTGCGGTCGCGGGGCGAGCGCGAGACGCGCTTGACGACCACGAGCGTGCGCGAGGGGTGCTCGTGCGCGGCGTCGTTCGCGGCCTTCAGCGCGTCGTAGGCGTTCTCCTCGTCCGTCACGATGACCAGCGTGAGCACCATGCCGACCGCCGGTGTGCCGATCGCCCGGCGGCCCTGCACCAACGCCTTGTTGATCTTGCTGGCCGTGGTGTCCGTGAGGTCTATCTTCATGGCCGGCGCCAGCTCCGTCCGTCTCGCTCGAGCATTTCGTCCGCCTCGACGGGGCCCCAGGTACCGGCCTGGTACCGGGCGGGCCTGCCGTTCTTGTCCCAGTACTCCTCGATCGGGTCGAGGATCTTCCAGGACAGCTCGACCTCCTCGGTGCGCGGGAAGAGGTTCGAGTCGCCGAGCAGGACGTCGAGGATGAGCCGCTCGTACGCCTCCGGGCTGGACTCGGTGAAGGACTCGCCGTAGGCGAAGTCCATGGAGACGTCCCGGATCTCCATCGAGGTGCCGGGCACCTTGGAGCCGAAGCGGACGGTGACGCCCTCGTCGGGCTGGACGCGGATGACGATCGCGTTGGAGCCCAGTTCCTCGGTGGCCGTGGTGTCGAACGGGGAGTGCGGGGCGCGCTGAAAGACGACCGCGATCTCGGTGACGCGGCGGCCCAGGCGCTTGCCGGTGCGCAGGTAGAAGGGGACGCCCGCCCAGCGGCGGTTGTCGATGTCCAGCTTGATCGCGGCGTAGGTGTCGGTCTTGGAAGCCGGGTCGATGCCCTCCTCCTCCAGGTAGCCGACGGCCTTCTCGCCGCCCTGCCAGCCGGCCGTGTACTGGGCGCGCACGGTGTCGCGGCCCAGGTCCTTGGGCAGCCGCACGGCCCCGAGCACCTTGGTCTTCTCCGCGGCCAGCGCGTCCGCGTCGAAGGAGGCCGGCTCCTCCATCGCGGTGAGCGCCATCAGCTGCAGCAGGTGGTTCTGGATGACGTCCCGCGCGGCGCCGATGCCGTCGTAGTAGCCGGCCCGGCCGCCGATGCCGATGTCCTCGGCCATGGTGATCTGCACGTGGTCCACGAAGGACCGGTTCCAGATCGGCTCGAACATGGTGTTGGCGAAGCGCAGCGCCAGGATGTTCTGGACGGTCTCCTTGCCCAGGTAGTGGTCGATGCGGAAGACCTGGTCCGGGGCGAAGACCTCGTGCACGATCGCGTTGAGCTCCTCGGCCGACTTCAGGTCGTGCCCGAAGGGCTTCTCGATGACCGCGCGCCGCCAGGAGCCGTTCTTCTGGTCGGCCAGCCCGTGCTTCTTCAGCTGCTGGATGACGACCGGGAACGCGGACGGCGGCACCGAGAGGTAGAAGGCGAAGTTGCCGCCCGTGCCCTGCGCCTTGTCCAGCTCCTCGATCGTCGAGCGCAGCCGCTCGAACGCGTCGTCGTCGTCGAAGGTGCCCTGCACGAAGCGCATGCCCTGGATGAGCTGCTGCCAGACCTCCTCGCGGAAGGGGGTGCGGGCGTGCTCCTTGACCGCGTCGTGGACCTCCTGCGCGAAGTCCTCGTTGGCCCACTCGCGGCGGGCGAAGCCGACGAGCGAGAAGCCCGGCGGCAGCAGACCCCGGTTGGCGAGGTCGTACACGGCGGGCATGAGCTTCTTGCGTGACAGGTCGCCCGTGACGCCGAAGATGACCAGACCCGACGGCCCCGCGATACGCGGGAGCCGTCGGTCGGCGGGGTCACGCAGCGGGTTGCCGCTCGACACCTGTTCAGCCCTCCGAGGGGGCGAGGCGCTTCAGCTCGGCCTCGGTCGACTTCAGCAGCTCGTCCCAGGACGCCTCGAACTTCTCGATGCCCTCGTCCTCCAGCAGCTTCACCACCTCGTCGTACTTGATCCCCAGCTTCTCGACGGCGTCGAGGTCGGCCCGGGCCTGCTCGTACGTGCCGGCCACGGTGTCGCCGGTGATCTCGCCGTGGTCCTCGGTGGCCAGCAGGGTGGCCTCCGGCATGGTGTTGACCGTGTTCGGCGCGACCAGCTCGGTGACGTACATCGTGTCGCTGTACGCCTTGTCCTTCACGCCGGTGGAGGCCCACAGCGGACGCTGCTTGTTGGCGCCCGCCTTCTCCAGCGCGCTCCAGCGGTCGGAGGAGAAGACCTCCTCGTACGCCTGGTAGGCCAGGCGCGCGTTGGCGATGGCGGCCTTGCCGCGCAGCGCCTTGGCCTCGTCGGTGCCCAGCGCGTCGATCCGCTTGTCGATCTCGGTGTCGACGCGGGAGACGAAGAAGGACGCCACGGAGTGGATCTGCGAGAGGTCCAGGCCCTTCTCCTTGGCCTTCTCCAGGCCGGAGAGGTAGGCGTCCATCACCTTGCGGTAGCGCTCCAGCGAGAAGATCAGCGTGACGTTGACGCTGATGCCCGCGGCGATCGTCTCGGTGATGGCCGGCAGGCCCGCCTCGGTGGCCGGGATCTTGATGAGGGTGTTCGGGCGGTCCACCAGCCAGGCCAGCTGCTTGGCCTCGGCGACCGTGGCCCGGGTCTTGTGGGCCAGGCGCGGGTCGACCTCGATCGACACACGGCCGTCCTGGCCGCCGGTGGCGTCGAAGACCGGGCGCAGGATGTCGGCGGCGTCGCGGACGTCCGCCGTGGTGATCATGCGGATGGCCTCTTCGACCGTCACCTCGCGGGCGGCGAGGTCGGCGAGCTGCCGGTCGTAGCCGTTACCCTCGGAGATCGCCTTCTGGAAGATCGTCGGGTTGGTGGTGACGCCCACGACGTGCTGCTGGTCGATCAGCTCGGCGAGGTTGCCGGACGTGATCCGCTTGCGCGACAGGTCGTCCAGCCAGATCGCGACGCCCTCCTCGGAGAGGCGCTTGAGTGCGTCTGTCATGGAAATTCCATCTCCTACGTGTCGTATGTGAGCGTCAGCGCCGGGCGGCGGCGATCGATTCCCTCGCCTTGTCGGCGACGTTCTCGGCGGTGAAGCCGTACTCGCGGAAGAGCACCTTGCCGTCCGCGGAGGCACCGAAGTGCTCCAGCGAGACGATGCGGCCGGCGTCTCCCACGTACTTGTGCCAGGTGAGGCCGATCCCGGCCTCGACCGCGACGCGCGCCCTCACGGACGGCGGCAGGACGCTGTCCCGGTACCCCTGGTCCTGCTGCTCGAACCACTCCACGGACGGCATCGACACCACCCGCGTGGGCACGCCGGCGCTCTGGAGCTGCTCGCGCGCCTCGACGGCGACGTGCACCTCCGAGCCGGTGGCGATCAGGATCACCTCGGGCTCGCCGCCCTCGGCCTCGAACAGCACGTAGCCGCCCCTGGCCGCGTCCTCGTTGGGTTCGTACGTCGGCACGCCCTGGCGGGTGAGGGCCAGACCGTGCGGCTGTCCCTTGCCGAACTCCTTCGTCCAGCGCCTGAGGATCTCGCGCCAGGCGATCGCGGTCTCGTTGGCGTCGGCCGGGCGCACGACGTTCAGGCCGGGGATGGCGCGCAGGCTGGCCAGGTGCTCGACGGGCTGGTGGGTCGGGCCGTCCTCGCCCAGGCCGATGGAGTCGTGCGTCCACACGTACGTCACCGGCAGGTGCATCAGCGCCGACAGCCGCACCGCGTTGCGCATGTAGTCGGAGAACACCAGGAACGTGCCGCCGTAGATGCGGGTGTTGCCGTGCAGCGCGATGCCGTTCATCTCCGCGGCCATGGAGTGCTCGCGGATGCCGAAGTGGATCGTGCGGCCGTACGGGTCGGCCTCCGGCAGCGGGTTGTCCGCCGGCAGGAACGACGAGGTCTTGTCGATCGTGGTGTTGTTGGAGCCCGCGAGGTCGGCGGAGCCGCCCCACAGCTCGGGGATCACCGCGCCGAGCGCCTGCAGGACCTTGCCGGACGCGGCGCGCGTGGCGACCGCCTTGCCGGGCTCGAAGACCGGGATCTTCTCCTCCCACCCCGTGGGCAGCTCGCCGGTCGCGACGCGGTCGTACTCGGCGGCGCGCTCGGGGTTGTTGTCCCGCCACTGCTGGAAGGACTTCTCCCACACGGCGCGGGCCGCCTGGCCGCGCTCGACCGCCTTGCGGGTGTGGGCGATGACCTCCTCGGACACCTCGAAGGTCTTCTCCGGGTCGAAGCCGAGGACGCGCTTGGTGGCCGCGACCTCGTCCTCGCCGAGCGCCGAGCCGTGCGCGGCCTCGGTGTTCTGCGCGTTCGGGGCGGGCCAGGCGATGATCGAGCGCATCGCGATGAACGACGGCCGGTCCGTGACCGCCTTGGCCCGCTGGATCGCCTCGAAGATCGCCTGCGGGTCGAGGTCGCCGTTCTCCTTCGGCGCCACGCGCTGCACGTGCCAGCCGTAGGCCTCGTACCGCAGGGCGGTGTCCTCGGAGACGGCCGTCTCGGTGTCGCCCTCGATCGAGATGTGGTTGTCGTCCCACAGCAGGATCAGGTTGCCGAGCTTCTGGTGCCCGGCCAGCGAGGACGCCTCGGCGGAGATGCCCTCCTGGAGGCAGCCGTCACCGGCGATGCAGTAGACGAAGTGGTCGAACGGGGACTCGCCGGGGGCGGCCTCCGGGTCGAACAGGCCGCGCTCGTAGCGGGCGGCCATCGCCATGCCCACCGCGTTGGCGACGCCCTGGCCCAGCGGGCCGGTGGTCGTCTCCACGCCCGTGGTGTGGCCGTACTCCGGGTGGCCGGGGGTCTTCGAACCCCAGGTGCGGAAGGACTTCAGGTCGTCCAGCTCCAGGCCGAAGCCGGCCAGGTACAGCTGGGTGTAGAGGGTCAGGGACGAGTGTCCGGCGGACAGCACGAAGCGGTCGCGCCCGACCCAGTCGGCGTCCGACGGGTCGTGCCGCATCACCTTCTGGAAGAGGGTGTAGGCGGCAGGCGCCAGGCTCATCGCCGTACCCGGATGGCCGTTGCCGACCTTCTGTACGGCGTCGGCGGCCAGGACGCGCGCGGTGTCGACGGCCCGCTGGTCCAGCTCGGTCCATTCAAGGTCTGTGGTGGTCGGCTTGGTGCTCACCCTGGGTCAGGGCTCCTCTCCACATGTCGGATGCCGGTGACTGCGCCCACCGGCTGCCGGCCTTCTGACGTCGGCCGGCCGCTGTCGAGCCTACCCCCGGAAGCACGTGCGTCTTCGTGCGTCGTCCCAGACTGGCGGGCCTCTTCGGAATGCGCCTCCCGGCCGGGGCGTACCGCGTTCGACACCTGAATACGGACCCGCTCATCCGGGTGCTCAATCGAGCTCCGGCGCGCCCGTCGGAAGCCCCTCCCGCCGGTGTCGCCGCAGCCCGTCGCGCCCTTGCCGCGAAGGCCCCGCCAACACGACCCCACCCCCGCGGATGTCCGGGTCTGGGCAACGTCTACAGTGGCGTGGTACGCGCGAGCCTTTACCGGCCATTCACACGGGAGGCTCGCTGGGATGTCTCTGTAGGGGTGTGCGTGACGGCCGTTGAATCCCGTCCAGCGGGGGTGCTCGGGACCAGTGAGCGCCCGACCCACCGGCCGTTCGGGGCCCGAGTCAAGGCGTTCGTGGCTCTCACCAAGCCGCGGATCATCGAGCTGCTGCTGATCACCACCGTCCCGGTGATGTTCCTCGCGCAGCAGGGCGTTCCCGACCTGACGCTGGTGCTGCTCACCTGTGTCGG
Source organism: Streptomyces sp. NPDC052701 (assembly GCF_040678355.1). Taxonomy (NCBI): domain Bacteria; kingdom Bacillati; phylum Actinomycetota; class Actinomycetes; order Kitasatosporales; family Streptomycetaceae; genus Streptomyces; species Streptomyces sp. NPDC052701. The sequence goes on along the minus strand of NZ_JBFATO010000003.1, from coordinate 48,817 downwards.
CGGATACCTCTCCGCGGGCGGCGCGAACGCGCTCAACATGTACATCGACCGCGACATCGACGCGCTGATGGACCGCACCGCGCAGCGCCCGCTGGTCACCGGCATGGTCAGCCCGCGCGAGTGCCTGGCCTTCGGCATCGCGCTGGCGGTCGTCTCGACCCTGCTGTTCGGCCTCACCGTCAACTGGCTGTCGGCCTGGCTCGCCCTCGGCGCGCTGCTGTTCTACGTCGTCGTCTACACGATGATCCTCAAGCGCCGCACCTCGCAGAACATCGTCTGGGGCGGCATCGCCGGCTGCATGCCGGTGCTGATCGGCTGGTCGTCCGTCACGAACTCGATGTCCTGGGCGCCGGTCGTCCTCTTCCTCGTGATGTTCTTCTGGACGCCGCCGCACTACTGGCCGCTGTCCATGAAGGTCAGGGAGGACTACGCGCGCGTGGGCGTGCCGATGCTGCCGGTCGTCGCCTCCAACAAGGTCGTCGCCCGGCAGATCGTCGTCTACAGCTGGGTGATGGTCGCGGTCTCGCTGCTGCTGACCCCGCTCGGCTACACCGGCTGGTTCTACACCGCGGTCGCGCTGGCCGCGGGCGGCTGGTGGCTGTGGGAGGCACACGCCCTGCAGAACCGGGCGAAGGCCGAGGTCACGGGCGTGAAGCTGAAGGAGATGCGGCTGTTCCACTGGTCCATCACCTATGTGTCGCTGCTGTTCGTGGCGGTGGCGGTGGACCCCTTCCTGCGCTAGAAGTCCCCGCGGTCCCGTGCCGGGCGGGGTGCGTGGCCAAGGCCACGCACCCCGCCCGTCGCCGTTTGATCTACCCGTCGGTAGCATCCTGGTCATGGCAGACACGCAGCAGGTCGACCCGAAGGCCGAGCGCACGGCGGCCCGGCTCGCCAAGCAGATCAGCTCCTTCTCCAAGGCGCACGGAGGGGCCGAGGGCCAGGTGGCCCACCTCGGGCAGCGCGGCGCCCGGATCGTGCTCGTCGGCGCGGACGGCGGCTGGGGCGACCTGGTGGCGCCCTCCTGCGAGATCGCCGAGAAGGCGGTGGAGAAGGCCGGCATCACCCGCCACGAGGCCTTCGACGGCGAGTTCGCGGCGAGGGTGAGGACCGGACCGTACGAGTGGAGCCGCATGGCGGGCATCCAGGTGGGCGGGCCGAGGAACGGCTGACGCCCGCCCGTCGACCGGGAGAGGCGCGTCAGGCCAACACCTGGCACCCGGTTCACCCGTTAGGTCCTGCAGGAGGCCGTAGAGGCGCAGGGTCCGTCACGGGGAGCCCGGATGATCGAAACGCCGTCCCTCGTGGACCAGTACTGCCACGGCGTGCTGCGCACGGAGCTGGGCCTGGGCACCTTCGAGGCCCAGCTGGCCCGCACCGAGGGCCCGCCCGCGCCGGGCACGACGCTGTTCGACACCCAGACCGGGTTCGCCGTGCGCCGCTGGTGCCCGCCGCTGCTCGGCCTGGAACCGCACTGCCCGCCCGCCCGCTATCTGGCCCGGCGCCGCGAACTGAGGGTCCCGGAGTCGGGCCGCAGGCTGCTGCGCGGCAGCGGCATCACGACCTACCTGGTCGACACCGGCCTGCCCGGCGACCTCACCGGCCCCGCCGAACTGGCCTGCGCCGGGGCCGCCGAGGCGCGCGAGATCGTCCGCCTGGAGCCGCTGGCCGAGCAGGTCGCCGACACCTCCGGCACGGTCGGGTCGTTCCTGGCCAACCTCGCCGAGTCGGTGCACGCGGCCGCCGCGGACGCCGTGGCCTTCACGTCCGTGGCGGGCGTACGGCACGGCCTGGCGCTCGCGCCGGAGCCGCCGGGGCCGGGGGAGGTGCGGGGCGCGGCCGGCCGGTGGCTGGCCGGGCGCGGGGCCGGCGGGGAACTGAGCGACCCGGTGCTGCTGCGGCACCTGCTGTGGACCGCGGTCGCCTCGGGCCTGCCCCTGCAACTGCACGCGGGCCTCGGCGCGCCGGGGCCGCGCATCGACCGCACCGACCCGGTCCTGCTGACCGACTTCGCCCGGGCCACGGCGGGCCTGGGCACCGACCTGGTCCTGCTGCACGGCTACCCGTACCACCGCCACGCCGCCCACCTCGCCGGCCTCTTCCCGCACGTCCACGTCGACTCGGGCGCCGCCCTGGTCCGCGCCGGCGCCCGCGCCGCGACCGTCCTCGCGGAGATCCTGGAACTGGCCCCCTTCGGCAAGATCCTCTTCTCCACCGGCGCGCGGGGACTGCCGGAGCTGCACGTGGTCGGGGCGTGCCTGTTCCGCGAGGCACTGGGGCGGGTCCTCGGCACCTGGGTCGCCGAGGGCGCGTGGTCGCTGCCGGACGCCCAGCGGGTGGCGCAGATGCTGGCGGCGGGGAACGCAAGGCGGGTGTACGGGCTCAGCCGGGCCCCCGGCCCGGCGGACCTCCGGCCCCGCTAGGACCTGTCGTCCCGGGACAGCACTACTGGGGTCTTTCGGTTCGGATCAGGCCGGGCTCGCGGGGCCCTCGCGGGGCCCGGCACCGCGCCTCGCCGCGTCGTCGCCGGCTGCCGGGGCTTTGCCACGGCGCCCTCCTCCGCCTCACGACGCACGGCACCGGACCCCGCTCCCTGATCCGGCCCGATCCGCCCTGATCCGCCCTGATCCGAACGGAAGACCCTATGCCGTCGCCGGCGTGGCCTCGGCCGCGGAGTCCGGGACGGCGGCCACCGTCCGGGAGCGTTCGCGCAGCGACAGGAGCACCCGCAGCACCCAGATCCACATCACGGCCGAACCGAGCATGTGCAGACCGACCAGGATCTCGGGGAGGTCGGTGAAGTACTGGACGTAGCCGATGGCGCCCTGGGCGAGCAGGATCAGGAAGAGCTCCCGGGTGCGGCTCAGCGGGTCCCTCGGCGCGTCCACCGCCTTCAGCACGAACCACAGCGCGAAGGTCAGCGTCACCACGATCCACGCCAGCACGGCGTGCAGCTTGCTCACCGTCTCCCAGTCGACCGGCATCCGCTCGACCTCACTGGAGTCGCCCGCGTGCGGGCCCGCGCCGGTGACGACCGTGCCGACCAGGATCAGCAGCACGGCGGCCGCGACCAGGAACCACACCAGCTGCTGCACGGACCGGCCGACCAGCGGGCGCGGCGCCGCGTCGCCCTCCCCCGTGCGCTGCCACATCACCGTGGCGACCGCGATCAGCGCCGACGTCGCCACGAAGTGCGCCGCGACCGTGTACGGGTTGAGGCCCACCAGCACCACGATGCCGCCGAGCACCGCGTTGCTCATCACGATCCAGAACTGCGCCCAGCCCAGCCGGGTCAGGTCGCGCCGGTACGGCTTTTGCGAGCGCGCGGCGACGATCGCCCAGCCGACGGCGGCGCACAGCACGTACGTCAGCAGGCGGTTGCCGAACTCGATCGCGCCGTGGACGCCCATCTCGGCGGTCGAGGTGAGCGAGTCGTCGGTGCACTTCGGCCAGGTCGGGCAGCCCAGGCCCGAGCCGGTGAGCCGTACGGCACCGCCGGTGACCACGATGATCACCGACATCACGAGCGAGGAGAGGGCCGCCCGCCGGACCGTCCGGGGGGCCGGGGTCCAGCGTTCGGCGATGAAGGCGAGCGGGTTGCGCAGGGCCGCCACGGCGTCGGCGCGGGTCACGTTTGGCACGCGCTCCATGGTAGGCGGCGGCTTGTGCACGCGTTCACGAGGGTCGCCCGGCCCCGCTCCCGGCCCGGTCGCGCGAGCGCGCGTGACCTCACTCCCAGCGGAAGAACCGCCCGGCGGCCGCCAGTCCCGCGACCGCCCAGACGGCCAGGATGCCCAGGTCGCCCCAGGGCACGCCGGCCCCGTGCTGCAGGACGTCCCGCAGGCCGTCCGACAGCGCCGAGACGGGCAGCAGGCCCAGCACGTCCTGCGCGCCGGAGGGGAACTTGTCCAGCGGCACGACGATCCCGCCGCCGACGAGCAGCAGCAGGAAGACGAGGTTCGCGGCGGCCAGCGTCGCCTCGGCCTTGAGCGTCCCCGCCATCAGCAGCCCCAGTCCCGAGAAGGCCGCCGTCCCCAGGAGCAGGAGCAGCAGCACGGCGAAGGGGCCGCCGTGCGGCGACCAGCCCAGGGCGAAGGCGATCGCCGTCAGCAGGGCGATCTGGAGCACCTCGGTGACCAGCACCGACAGCGTCTTCGCGGTCATCAGGCCCCAGCGGGGGAGCGGGGAGGAGGCCAGGCGCTTCAGCACCCCGTACCGGCGCTCGAAGCCGGTCGCGATGGCCTGCCCGGTGAACGCCGTCGACATCACCGCGAGCGCGAGGACGCCCGGCGCGAGGAAGTCCACCGCCTCGCCCGCACCGGTGTCCACGATGTCCACCGTGCTGAAGAGCACCAGCAGCAGGGTCGGGATCACCACCGTCAGCAGCAGCTGCTCGCCGTTGCGCAGCAGCATCCTCGTCTCCAGCGCCGCCTGGGCCGCGATCATGCGGGGGAGGGGCGCGGCACCCGGCTTCGGGGTGAACGTACCGGTGGCGGTCACGAGCGCAGCTCCTTGCCGGTGAGTTCGAGGAACACGTCCTCCAGGGTGTGCCGCTCCACCGAGATCCTGTCCGGCATCACCCCGTGCTGGGCGCACCAGGACGTGACCGTCGCGAGCAGTTGCGGGTCGACCTTTCCGGTCACCCGGTACGAACCCGGGGCCAGCTCGGCGGCCGAGCAGTCGGCGGGCAGGGCCTTGAGCAGCGAGCCCACGTCCAGGCCCGGCCGGCCGCCGAAGCGCAGCGTGTTCTCGGCGCCGCCGCGGCACAGCTCCTCCGGGGAGCCCTGGGCGATGACCCGGCCCGCGTCGATGATGGCCACGTCGTCGGCGAGCTGCTCGGCCTCGTCCATGTAGTGGGTGGTGAGGATGACGGAGACGCCGTCGGCGCGCAGGTCGCGCACCAGGTCCCAGGCGGCGCGGCGGGCCTGCGGGTCCAGGCCGGCGGTCGGCTCGTCCAGGAACACCAGTTCCGGGCGCCCGACCACGGCCATCGCCAGCGCGAGCCGCTGCTGCTGGCCGCCGGACAGGCGCCGGTACGCCGTACGGCCGCAGGAGCCGAGCCCGAGGCGTTCGACGAGCGCGTCCACGTCGAGCGGGTGGGCGTGCAGCCTGGCGACGTGGCGGAGCATCTCGTCGGCCCGCGCGCCCGAGTAGACGCCGCCGGACTGGAGCATCACGCCGATCCGGGGCCGCAGCTCGCGGGAGTCCCTCACCGGGTCGAGGCCCAGGACGCGCACCGTGCCGGAGTCCGGCCTCCGGTAGCCCTCGCAGGTCTCGACCGTGGTCGTCTTGCCCGCCCCGTTGGGGCCGAGCACGGCGGTCACGCCCGGGCGGGCCACCAGGTCGAGCCCGTCCACCGCGGTCTTCGTGCCGTACCGCTTCACCAGGGCCTGGACCTGGACCACGGGCTCACTTCGCATGGTCCAGAGTCTAGGGACGCGGGCAGGGGTGCGGGCGGGCGGGTTCGGGAACCGCTCCTTCCGGGGCCGGTGGGCCGACGGTGGGCCCGGCTCGTCGGACGGCCGCCGCCGGACCGGTCGGTCAAAGATCGTTTCCGCAGGTCACCTTAGGTATGCCTAAGTGACGCACGGCACCATCGGGTGATCCGGACGCCGCTTGCCCGGCCCGAAGGAATTACGCAACAATGGCGTTGTGAAAAACGTCGGCGCGGCCCCTCAGGAGGAACTCGCGACCGGGGAGCGGTCCACCCGCAACCGGGTCGCGCGGTCGATCCTGGACCACGGGCCGTCGACCGTCGCCGAGCTCGCCGAGCGGCTGGGCCTCACCCAGGCGGCCGTACGCCGGCACCTGGACGCCCTGGCCGCCGACGGTGTCGTGGAGGCCCGGGAACGCCGGGTCTACGGCGCGCGCACGCGCGGGCGGCCCGCGAAGGTGTTCGCGCTGACGGACTGCGGGCGCGACGCCTTCGACCAGTCCTACGACAAGCTCGCCGCGGACGCGCTGCGCTGGATCGCCGAGCGCGAGGGCGGCGGCGAGGCCGTCGCCGCCTTCGCCCGCGCCCGCATCGCCGCCCAGGCCGGCGCCTACCGCAAGGCGGTCGAGGCGGTCGCCCCGGAGAAGCGGGCGGAAGCGCTGGCGAAGGCCCTGAGCGCGGACGGGTACGCTGCTACGGCGCGCAGCGCGCCCCACCCCCAAAAGGGCGAGCAGCTCTGCCAGCACCACTGCCCGGTCGCCCACGTCGCCGAACAGTTCCCGCAGCTGTGCGAGGCCGAGACGGAATTCTTCGCCGAGCTCCTCGGCACGCACGTGCAGCGGCTGGCGACCATCGCGCACGGCGACGGCGTCTGCACGACGTTCATCCCGAAGGCGTCGCACACCCCGAAGACCACCCACAACGCATCTGCAAGCACGGCCGGGAGGAACCCCGCATGACTCTCCCCACGGAGACTGCCCACCCCGAGCTCGAGGGCCTGGGCAAGTACGAATACGGCTGGGCCGACCGGGACGAGGCCGGTGCGTCGGCGCGTCGCGGCCTGGACGAGGACGTCGTCCGGGACATCTCCGCGAAGAAGAGCGAGCCGGAGTGGATGACCAAGCTCCGCCTCAAGGGCCTGCGCCTGTTCGAGAAGAAGCCCATGCCGAACTGGGGCTCGGACCTGTCGGGGATCGACTTCGACAACATCAAGTACTTCGTGCGCTCCACGGAGAAGCAGGCGGAGTCCTGGGAGGACCTGCCCGAGGACATCAAGAACACGTACGACAAGCTCGGCATCCCCGAGGCGGAGAAGCAGCGCCTGGTGGCCGGTGTCGCCGCCCAGTACGAGTCCGAGGTCGTCTACCACCAGATCCGCGAGGACCTGGAGGAGCAGGGCGTCATCTTCCTGGACACCGACACCGCGCTGAAGGAGCACCCGGAGCTCTTCAAGGAGTACTTCGGCACCGTCATCCCGGCCGGCGACAACAAGTTCGCCGCGCTGAACACCGCCGTGTGGTCCGGCGGCTCCTTCATCTACGTGCCGCCGGGCGTGCACGTGGAGATCCCGCTCCAGGCCTACTTCCGCATCAACACGGAGAACATGGGCCAGTTCGAGCGGACCCTGATCATCGTCGACGAGGGCGCCTACGTGCACTACGTCGAGGGCTGTACGGCGCCGATCTACAAGTCGGACTCGCTGCACTCCGCGGTCGTCGAGATCATCGTCAAGAAGAACGCCCGCTGCCGCTACACGACCATCCAGAACTGGTCGAACAACGTCTACAACCTGGTCACCAAGCGCGCCGTGGCCTACGAGGGCGCGACCATGGAGTGGATCGACGGCAACATCGGCTCCAAGGTGACGATGAAGTACCCGGCCGTCTACCTGATGGGCGAGCACGCCAAGGGCGAGACCCTGTCCATCGCCTTCGCGGGCGAGGGCCAGCACCAGGACGCCGGCGCCAAGATGGTCCACATGGCCCCGAACACCTCGTCCAACATCGTCTCCAAGTCGGTGGCGCGCGGCGGCGGCCGTACCTCCTACCGCGGTCTGATCGAGATCGGCGAGGGCGCCCCGGGCTCCAAGTCCAACGTGCTGTGCGACGCGCTGCTCGTCGACACGATCTCCCGCTCGGACACCTACCCCTACGTGGACGTCCGCGAGGACGACGTGTCCATGGGCCACGAGGCGACCGTCTCCAAGGTCTCCGAGGACCAGCTCTTCTACCTGATGAGCCGCGGTCTGAGCGAGGACGAGGCGATGGCGATGATCGTGCGCGGCTTCGTCGAGCCGATCGCCAAGGAGCTGCCCATGGAGTACGCGCTGGAGCTCAACCGGCTGATCGAGCTGCAGATGGAGGGCGCGGTCGGCTGACCACCGGCCAGGGGCGGCCCGGGCGCCGCCCCGCCGCCCCCTGCCCAGCCCCTTCTCACGCAACGGAAAGCGAGCACTACGACAGCCATGGCTGAGGCTCAGAACTCCCCTACCTCCGGCGTCGCCACGGCGGGGGGACCCCCACCGGTCGGCTCCACGACCGCCGGTGCCATCGCGGTCGCCGCCGAGGCGGACTCGACCGTCGCCACGCGCATGAGCGCGCCGGCCTCCTTCGACGTGGCGGACTTCCCCGTCCCGCACGGCCGCGAGGAGGAGTGGCGGTTCACGCCGCTGGAGCGGCTGCGCGGCCTGCACGACGGCACCGCCGTCGCCACCGGCGAGGGCGTGAAGGTCGAGGTCCAGGCCCCCGAGGGCGTCACCGTCGAGACGGTCGGCCGCGACGACGCGCGGCTGGGCAGGGCGGGCACCCCGGTGGACCGCGTGGCCGCCCAGGCGTACTCCGCCTTCGAGAAGGCCTCCGTCGTGACCGTGCCGAAGGAGACCGTCCTCACCGAGCCGATCCGCATCGCGGTGCACGGCCGGGGCGGGACCGCCTACGGCCACCAGGTGATCGAGCTGGGCGCCTTCGCCGAGGCCGTCGTCGTCATCGACCACACCGGTGACGCGGTGCTCGCCGCCAACGTCGACTACCTCCTGGGCGACGGCGCCAAGCTGACCGTCGTCTCCGTCCAGGACTGGGACGACAAGGCCGTGCACGTCGCCCAGCACAACGCCCTCGTGGGCCGCGACGCCTCCTTCAAGTCGGTCGTCGTGACCTTCGGCGGCGACCTGGTCCGGCTGCACCCGCGCGTGACGTACGCCGGTCCCGGCGGCGAGGCCGAGCTGTTCGGCCTGTACTTCACCAACCGGGGCCAGCACCAGGAGCACCGCCTCCTGGTCGACCACAACGTCCCGCACTGCAAGTCCAACGTCGTCTACAAGGGCGCCCTCCAGGGCGACCAGGCGCACGCGGTGTGGATCGGCGACGTGCTCATCGAGGCCAGGGCCGAGGGCACCGACACGTACGAGATGAACCGCAACCTGGTCCTCACCGACGGCGCCCGCGTCGACTCGGTCCCCAACCTGGAGATCGAGACCGGCGAGATCGTCGGCGCCGGCCACGCCTCCGCCACCGGCCGCTTCGACGACGAGCAGCTCTTCTACCTCATGGCCCGCGGCATCCCGGAGTACGAGGCCCGCCGCCTGGTGGTCCGCGGCTTCTTCGCCGAACTGGTCCAGCAGATCGGCGTGCCGGACATCGAGGAGCGCCTGATCGCCAAGATCGAGGAGGAGCTGGAGGCGTCGGTCGGATGACGTCCTTCGTACGCGCCTGCGGAGTGAGCGAGCTGGAGGAGGACACCCCGAAGCGGGTGGAACTCGACGGCACGCCCGTGTCCATCGTGCAGACCGGGGGCGAGGTGTTCGCGATCCACGACATCTGCTCGCACGCGAACGTCTCGCTGTCGGAGGGCGAGGTCGACGACTGCCACATCGAGTGCTGGCTGCACGGCTCGCGCTTCGACCTGCGCTCCGGCAAACCCGACGCCCTTCCGGCGACGCGTCCCGTCCCCGTATACCCCGTCAAGATCGAAGGGGACGACGTGCTCGTCTCCCTCACCCAGGAGTCCTGAGGCACCCATGGCAACGCTTGAAATCCGAGACCTGCACGTCACCGTCGAGGTCGAGAACGGCACTAAGGAGATCCTCAAGGGTGTCGACCTGACCGTGAAGCAGGGCGAGACGCACGCCATCATGGGCCCCAACGGCTCGGGCAAGTCGACCCTCGCCTACTCCCTCGCGGGTCACCCCAAGTACACGATCACCGGCGGCACCGTCACCCTCGACGGCGAGGACGTCCTGGAGATGTCCGTCGACGAGCGCGCCCGCGCCGGCCTGTTCCTCGCCATGCAGTACCCGGTCGAGGTCCCCGGCGTCTCGGTCTCCAACTTCCTGCGCACCTCCGCCACCGCCATCCGCGGCGAGGCCCCCAAGCTGCGCACCTGGGTGAAGGAGGTCCGGGAGGCCATGGAGCGCCTCAACATGGACCCCGCCTTCGCCGAGCGCAACGTCAACGAGGGCTTCTCCGGCGGTGAGAAGAAGCGCCACGAGATCCTCCAGCTGGAGCTGCTCCGGCCGAAGGTCGCGATCCTCGACGAGACCGACTCCGGCCTCGACGTCGACGCGCTGCGGGTCGTCTCCGAGGGCGTCAACCGGGTCCGCGAGACCGGCGAGGTCGGCACCCTGCTGATCACGCACTACACGCGCATCCTGCGCTACATCAAGCCCGACTTCGTCCACGTGTTCTCGGCCGGCCGCATCGTCGAGTCCGGCGGCGCCGAGCTCGCCGACAAGCTGGAGGAAGAGGGCTACGAGGCATACACGAAGGGTGGCGTATCCGCGTGACACAGCTGCCGGGCCTCCTCGACACCGAGGCGATCCGCAAGGACTTCCCGATCCTCGACCGGGTGCTCCACGACGGCAAGAAGCTCGTGTACCTGGACAACGCGGCGACCTCGCAGACGCCGCGCCAGGTCCTCGACGTGCTCAGTGAGTACTACGAACAGCACAACGCCAACGTGCACCGCGGCGTGCATGTGCTGGCCGAGGAGGCCACGGCGCTGTACGAGGGCGCGCGGGACAAGGTCGCGGAGTTCATCAACGCGCCCAGCCGCGACGAGGTGATCTTCACCAAGAACGCCTCGGAGTCGCTGAACCTCGTGGCGAACATGCTGGGCTGGGCCGACGAGCCCTACCGCGTGGACTCCGAGACCGAGATCGTCATCACGGAGATGGAGCACCACTCCAACATCGTGCCGTGGCAGCTGCTCGCGCAGCGCACGGGCGCGAAGCTGAAGTGGTTCGGCCTGACCGACGACGGCCGCCTCGACCTGTCGAACATCGACGAGGTCATCACGGAGAAGACGAAGATCGTCTCCTTCGTGCTGGTGTCCAACATCCTGGGCACGCTCAACCCGGTCGAGGCGATCGTGCGCCGTGCCCAGGAGGTCGGCGCGCTGGTCTGCGTCGACGCCTCCCAGGCCGCTCCCCACATGCCGCTGGACGTGCAGGCCCTGCAGGCCGACTTCGTGGCCTTCACCGGCCACAAGATGTGCGGCCCGACCGGCATCGGCGTGCTCTGGGGCCGCCAGGAGCTGCTGGAGGACCTGCCGCCGTTCCTCGGCGGCGGCGAGATGATCGAGACGGTGTCGATGCACTCGTCGACGTACGCGCCCGCCCCGCACAAGTTCGAGGCGGGCACCCCGCCGATCGCGCAGGCGGTCGGCCTGGGAGCGGCGATCGACTACCTGAACGCGATCGGCATGGACAGGATCCTCGCCCACGAGCACGCGCTCACCGAGTACGCGGTGAAGCGGCTGGCGGAGGTCCCCGGCCTGCGGATCATCGGCCCCACGACGGCCGAGGACCGCGGCGCGGCCATCTCCTTCACCCTCGGCGACATCCACCCGCACGACGTGGGCCAGGTCCTCGACGAGCAGGGCATCGCGGTCCGCGTCGGCCACCACTGCGCGCGGCCGGTCTGCCTCAGGTACGGAATTCCCGCGACCACGCGGGCGTCGTTCTATCTGTACTCCACGCCGGCCGAGATCGACGCGCTGGTCGAGGGGCTGGAGCACGTACGGAACTTCTTCGGCTGAAGGGCTGGTCGTGAAGCTTGACTCGATGTACCAGGACGTCATCCTGGACCACTACAAGAACCCTCACGGGCGTGGTCTGAGGGATGGCGACGCCGAGGTGCACCATGTGAACCCCACGTGCGGCGACGAGATCACGCTGCGCGTGAAGTACGAGGGCACGACCGTCGCCGACGTCTCCTACGAGGGCCAGGGCTGCTCCATCAGCCAGGCGAGCGCCTCCGTCCTCAACGAGCTGCTGGTCGGCAAGGACCTGTCCGAGGCGCAGAAGATCCAGGAGACCTTCCTGGAGCTGATGCAGTCCAAGGGCCGGATCGAACCCGACGACGCGATGGAGGACGTCCTGGAGGACGCGGTCGCGTTCGCCGGTGTCTCCAAGTACCCGGCACGGGTCAAGTGCGCGCTGCTGAGCTGGATGGCGTGGAAGGACGCGACCGCCCAGGCCCTCGAAAGGAAGACGGCATGACCGACACCGCTGAGATGAAGCCGGTCTCGGAGGAGGAACTCCGCGAGGCCCTGATGGACGTCGTCGACCCCGAGCTGGGCATCGACGTCGTCAACCTCGGCCTGATCTACGGCATCCACATCGACGGGGACGCGAACATCGCCACCGTCGACATGACCCTGACGTCCGCGGCCTGCCCGCTGACGGACGTCATCGAGGACCAGGCCAGGTCCGCCACGGACGGCCTGGTCAAGGAACTCCGCATCAACTGGGTCTGGATGCCGCCGTGGGGCCCTGACAAGATCACCGACGAGGGGCGGGAGCAGCTCCGGGCGCTGGGCTTCAACGTCTGAGACCCCCTCGTACGGCCCTGCGGCGGCCCCCGGCCTGACACGGCCGGGGGCCGCCGCCGTCCCCGGGCGCGGACCGGTGCCGTGGCGCGCAAGGGCACCACCGGGCCGGGCCGCCGCCCGGCACATGAGACGTGCCGCCACCGGTTCGCACCCGCGGGCGGCGTCACGTTAGGTTGCCCTCATGACCGACACGACTGCTCCTCGCACCACCGGCGCCGTGGCCGCCGGCCTCGCCACGATCGCCGCCGACGGCACCGTCCTCGACACCTGGTTCCCCGCGCCGGAACTCGTCGCCGAGCCCGGCCCCTCCGGCACCGAGCGGCTGTCCGCCCGGCAGGCCGCGGAGCTGATCGGCGCGGGCGCGACCGCGGCGATCGGCCCGGACGCCCGCCGCGGCGTCGAGGTCGTGGCGGTCCGCACGGTCATCGCCTCGCTCGACGACAAGCCGATCGACACGCACGACGTCTACCTGCGCCTGCACCTGCTCTCGCACCGCCTGGTCAAGCCGCACGGCCAGAGCCTGGACGGCATCTTCGGCCTGCTGGCCAACGTCGCCTGGACCTCGCTCGGCCCGGTCGCCGTCGACGACATCGAGAAGGTCCGCCTCAACGCCCGCGCCGAGGGCCTGCACCTCCAGGTGACCTCGATCGACAAGTTCCCGCGCATGACGGACTACGTCGTCCCCAAGGGCGTCCGCATCGCCGACGCCGACCGGGTCCGCCTCGGCGCGCACCTCGCCGAGGGCACCACCGTCATGCACGAGGGCTTCGTCAACTTCAACGCGGGCACCCTCGGCACGTCGATGGTCGAGGGCCGGATCTCCGCCGGTGTCGTGGTCGGCGACGGCTCGGACATCGGCGGCGGCGCCTCCACGATGGGCACGCTGTCCGGCGGCGGCAACGTCATCATCTCCATCGGCGAGCGCTGCCTGGTGGGCGCCGAGGCGGGCGTCGGCATCGCGCTCGGCGACGAGTGCGTCGTCGAGGCCGGCCTGTACGTCACCGCCGGCACCCGCGTCACCCTGCCCGACGGCCAGATCGTCAAGGCCCGGGAGCTGTCCGGCGCCTCCAACATCCTCTTCCGCCGCAACTCGGTCACCGGCACGGTCGAGGCCCGGCCGAACAACGCGGTCTGGGGCGGTCTGAACGACGTGTTGCACAGCCACAACTGACCAGCCCGGCGGCCCCGGCCGGCACGTAAGGATGATCCGGCGTGACCTCGCGGTGGTTCGGTCCGATGAACAGGTGGACGTGGTGTCCGATCAGACGCCGAACCGACCGGACGAAGGGCTGGGACATGAGGAACGAGCGGACGAGGGCCGTGGCGCGGTGGCTGACCGGGGCGGGTGCCGCCGCGGTGGTGTGCTGGCTGCCGGCGGGGACCGCGCACGCCGACGAGACCAACACCGCCTCGCACAACGGTCCGCGGATCGGCCTGGTCAACGTCGGCCAGGTCGACGACCCGATGGAGGACGTGCTGGAGCACACGCTGCTGTTCGGCGACGGCTACCGCTGGGGCTGAGCCGCCGCACCGACGGGCCGGGGCCCGTACCGCGCACCCGCGGTACGGGCCCCGGCCCGTGTCCGCTCGGCCCCCGCGCCGTGCCGCCCGCGCCGAAGGCCTCCGGGACGGCCCGCACCCGGTCCGGGACCACGTTCGCGACCGCGCTGACGCAGTCGGCCCCGCCCACCGCGTACAGGGCGAGGCCGCGTTCTGCCGGCGGCCGCCCGCCGGGGGCGGCGGGCCGCCCTGTGTGCAACCCGGTCCCGGATGGGTCACCATGGCCATGACGGTCACCGAACGACGGCATGTCATGGGAGGCGTCATGAAGCTCGGCAAGGCACTGGCCACCGGGGTCGCGCAGGAGCAGGAGCAGCCGCAGGCCCACGAGGAAGAGCCCGGCATCCCCGCCGAGGACCGGCGGACCGAGGCGGCGGCGCCCGAAGAGGCTCCGGTCCCCCGATGAGGCTGCGGCTCCCGCAGGAACGCCCGACGGAGCCGCCGACCGGATACAAGATCGCCCACCCGGTGCTGTCCCAGGACGGCACCCGGGCCGGGTTCACCGGTGTGTCGCTCGGCGGCGCGCTGCCGTACGGAGTCCTGGCCGACGCGTCCTGCGTCTACGGGCTGCGGCACAGGGCACCGCACCGCCGCTGCGACTGCGGCTTCCACTGCGTGCACGACCGGTCGGCGGCCGAGGCGCTGCTGTGCACGGCCGGCCACCGGACCGCCGTGCTGCTGGAGGTCGCGGTCCTCGGCTCCTACATCCGCTTCGAACGCGGGTTCCGCTACGCCCGGCAGCGGGTGCGCAGCGTGACCGTCGGACCGTGTGCCTGCGGTGCGGCGGCGGTGGCCCTGGCCGACGCCGGCTGGGGGCGGCCGGGCTGGCGGGCGCTGGCGCCCTCCTGCGCGGGGTGCCTGCGGGGACGGGCGTCGGTGTCGCCGGCCGGGTTCGCGCGGCTGGCGGGGGACGGGGTGCGGGTGGTGCCGGCGCGGACCGGGCCCGCGGGGAGCGTGGCCCGGGACGGTACGGGGCCCGCGGGGAGCGTGGCCTGGGACGGTACGGGGTCCGGTGGGGCGGACACCGGTGAAGGGTTCGGGGTCGCGGAGCTCGTCGCCGAGGCGGCTCTGCTGCAGGCCCGGCTCGACTGGTTCCAGACCCAGCTGGCCCGGTTGGGTGAGCGTGGACCCGGCGGGGCCGCGCAGGGGTAGCCGGGGCGGGGCCCGGGTACCCGGCCGGTCCGGACCGAGAGGAGGCGGAACGCCGTGACCCGGAGCACGTACGACGGGGCCGTTCACGACGGGCGCCACCGCGTGGGCGAGCCCTTCGGGCAGGCCGCGGAACAGCCCTCCGGGCCCGGACGGCAGGAAGTGGCGCTCGCGCCGGCCGGCACGGCGGTGGTGACCGGCCGGAGCCGGCCGCGCCGCACCTCCCTTGCCCGGGCAGGCCGTCGCGGCATCGAGGCCGACGTCGAGGAGATCAGGGAAGGGACGCATCGATGACGGACGCGACGGGCCCGGACGCGATGAGCGGGGGCGCGACGAAGGGCGGCGGTCCGGCCGGGCAGGCCGGGGCCGGTGGGGCCAAGGGCCCCGACGAGTTGCAGCAGCAGATCGAGCGGACGCGCAGCGACCTCGGCGACACGGTCGAGGAGCTGGCGGGGAAGATGGACGTGAAGGGCCGGGCGCGGGCCCGGGCCGCCGACCTCAGGGACAAGGCCGGGGCGATGACGGTGCAGTTGCGCAGCAGCGCGGCGCAGGCCGGTCACACCGTGCAGGACAAGGCGGCGCAGGCGGGCCACCGCGTGGAGCACGGCGTGACCGCGCCGGTGCGGACCGTCGTGCGGGCCGGGAGGCGTCATCCACGATCGGTGCTGGTCGCCGGGGTGGCGGCGGGCGCGGCGGTCGTCGCGGCGGGGGCGCTGCGGTGGCGGCACGCTGTGTACGCCGGGTACGGCAGGTACGCCGGGCACGGGGTGTACGGCAGGTACGCCGGGTACGGGCGGCACCGCCGGCGCCGCTGACCCGTGTGGTGCGGCCCCGGCCGGGTGTGACCGGCCGGCCGGGGCTTCGACGTGCGCGGGTGCCCGCGGCGACGGGGTGCCCGCGGCGGCCCGGGCGGGGTGGCCCGGCAGCCGTCCCGCACCGCCTCGGGGCGGGGGTCAGTGCCCCTTCGCCGCACGGAGCCGCGGGGGCCACTTCCGGGTGTCCCGCGGCTCCACGTACGGTTCCTCCGTCGGGGGACGCCCGTGGGCGATCGCCCGTTCCCGGGCCAGTTCCGCGTCGAACTCCAGGCCCAGCAGGATCGCCAGGTTGGACAGCCACAGCCACACCAGGAAGACGATGGCGCCGGCGAGGGTGCCGTACGTCCTGTTGTACGTGCCGAAGTGGGCCGCGTAGACGGCGAAGCCGGCGGAGGCGACCAGCCAGATCACCGTGGCCAGGACGCTGCCCGGGGAGATCCAGCGGAAGCCGCGGCCGCGGACGTTGGGGGCCGCCCAGTACAGCAGGCCGATCATCAGGGCCACCAGGAGCAGCAGGACCGGCCACTTGGCGACGCCCCACGCCGCGATCGCCGCGTCGCCGAGACCGATCGCCGTGCCCGCCCGCTCGGCCAGGGGGCCGGTGAACACCACGATCAGGGCGCTCGCGGCGAGCATCAGCATCAGGGCCACGGTCAGCACCAGGCGCAGGGGTGTGAGCTTCCAGACCGGGCGGCCCTCCGGCAGGTCGTAGACCGCGTTGGAGGTGCGGATGAACGCGGCGACGTAGCCGGATGCCGACCACAGCGCGAAGAGCAGGCCGAGGACGGCCAGGACGCCGCCCGTGCCGCCGCTGTCGCCCAGCTGGACCACCGCGTCGTGCAGGATGTCCCTGGCCGGGCCCGGCGCCAGGTCCCCCGTGTTGTCGAGGATCCTGTCCGTGGCGCGCCGTCCCACCACGCCCAGCAGGGAGACCAGCACCAGCAGGGCCGGGAACAGCGACAGGACGCCGTAGTACGTCAGCGCGGCCGCGCGGTCGGACAGTTCGTCGTCCAGCAGCTCCTTGAACGTGCGGTACGTCACCGCCCGCCACGACCGTGCGGGCAACCGGCTGGGGCCGTCCTTGTCCATGACCAGGAGGGTGTCCCGAATTCCCGTGCGCAATCTCCCACTTGACCTGAATCTCGGTTGAGGTCGCACGGTGGTGGATGCACGTGTTCGTCATCGAGGAGCGGAGGTACGAATGACCCGCCGTACGACCGAACATCCCGACCTCACCGACGCCCGGGTCCTCGCGCCCTTCTTCAGCACCTGGCGGGTGGGCACGCCCGAGCGGCAGCGGGAGACCGTCGAGGCGATCGGGCGGACCTGGGAGCGCCGGCCGTGGCCCACGGACGACCTGGCGGGGTATCACATCTACGCCGGGCACGACGGATCCACCCTGATGCACTACTCGCAGTGGAGGAGCGAGCAGGGGTACGAGTCGTTCGTGAAGGCGCACCGGCAGGAGCGGGTCGACGAGATCGACACCGCGGTGCCGGGCATCGAGCGGGTCAGGATCGACCGGTACCGGCGCTACCGCAGCCGCGAGCGCGCGGTGGACGACGCCCGTGTGCCGGGGCTGATCATGGCCGTGCGCATCGACTTCGAGGAGGGGGCGGCCGAGGAGCGGCGCGACTGGGTGGACCTCGTGCTGAAGGCCCTGGCCGACGACCCCGAGGGGCACCGCGGGATGATCTCGGCCCACTTCCACCTCAGCACCGACGGCAGCCACGTCCTGAACTACGCCGAGTGGGAGAGCGCCCGTGCCTACGACGAGGCGTGGGAGGCCCCGGGCGAGGGCATCGGGTCGCCGACCGGGCTGTGGGACCGGGTGCGGACCCATCCGGGGGTGCGGGCGTTCACCGGCCACCGGTACACGCACGCCCTCGGGCTCGTGCCCGGGTGACAGCCCGGCGGGGCCGGCCGGCCGCGGCGGCCGGCCGGCCCCGGGCGTGCGCTACGGGCGGAAGCGCAGGACCTGCGGGTCGTGGTCGCTGATCTGGTCGTGGAACTCCGCGTTGATGTGCACGCTGTCGTAGTCGAGGCCGCAGCCGCGGCGGATCGAGGGGCTGACCAGGATCTGGTCGAGGACCTGGCTGTTGCCCTGGTACGTGTAGCTGTACCGCTCGCTCCTGGGCAGCGACTTGACCGCCGACCACAGCTCGCCGTCGCCCTCGAGGATCTTCGCGGTCTCGGAGAACTCGAAGTCGTTGATGTCGCCGAGGGCGATGACGTCCGCGTTCTTCTGGACGGCGAGGACGTCCCCGACGAAGGCGTTGACCAGGGCGGCCTGTTGGTGGCGCTGGGTCTCCGAGCTGCGGGCCGGGGGCTGGTACTGCGAGGTCAGGCCCTGGTCGCCGCCCTTGGAGTTGAAGTGGTTGGCGATCACGATGACCGTGCGGCCGCGGAAGACGAACTCGCCGGCCAGCGGCTTGCGGCTGTTCTTCCAGGCCTCCTCGGCCGGGGCGACGCGCCCGGGCGAGACGGTCAGGGCCGCCCTGCCGCGCACCCGGGTCACGCCGACGGCCGTGGTGGCGTCACCGCCCGCGCGGTCGGTGAAGGAGACCCGCTGCGGGTTGAAGAGGAACACCTGGCGGATGTTGCCGCCGGGCTCGCCGCCGTCCGCGTCGTCGGCGGGGTCGATGCCGCGCCAGTCGTAGCGTGGGCCGCCCGCCGCCACGATCGCCTCGATCAGCCCGCCCACCGTCCGGCCGGCGGTGACCACGCCGTCGTCGGTGGCGCCGTTGTCGTCCTGGATCTCCTCCAGGGAGACGATGTCGGGCGACTTCAGGTTGTCCACGATCGCGGCGGCGTGCGCGGCGAAGGTGTCGTCGGAGGGGTCGAGGTTCTCGACGTTGTAGGTCGCCACCGCCAGCTCGCCCTGCTTCTGCCCGCGGGTCGTCTCGCGTTCCAGGCCGCCGCTTTGCAGGGCGCCGAGCTCGTTCGCGACGAGGGTGTAGCCGCCGAACTGGTTGTAGTCCAGCGGGCCCGCGGTGGTGCCGGTGAGGGTGTCGCCGACGTTCGCCTCCGGGAAGCCGGCGGCCGGGCCGAGGGACTGGACCTGCAGGCGGCCGGTGTTCTGGGCGTCGTAGGAGCCGTAGACCGTGCCGCCGCGGCGGCTGGGGTTCTCCCGCGGCTTCACCGTGACCCACAGCTCGGTGTACGGGTCGGTGGCGCCGACCACGCGGGCGTCGGCGACCCGGACGTTCATGCCCTCCAGGGACTCGTAGAAGTCGAGGGCGTACCGGGCCGGCCGCAGGCGCAGGCCGTTGACCGAGCCGTTCGCGGCCGGGTCGCCGGACGGGGTGTAGGCGTCCGGGACGGACCGCGCGTCCACGGCCGTCGCCGCGGGGACGGGGTGGCCGCCGGAGACGACCGTGAACGTCGGCCGGGTGATCTCGGTCAGCGACTGGTTGCCGGAGGAGGCGCCGCCGGGGACGTACTCCGCGACCGTGCCGGAGACCGCGACCAGGTCGCCGACGGCCACGCCCTTCGGCGCCGAGTTCGTGAAGACGAAGACGCCCTCGCTGGTGGCCGGGTCGGCGTCCGGGGCCGGGTCCTGGATCCAGAAGCCCTTCGACGAGCCGTAGGTGCGGATGCCGGTGACGACGCCGGTCACGTCCGTGACCTGCTGGCCGGCGTAGGGCGATGTGCGGGTGCTGCCCTGGATGTCGTGGACGCGCACGGAGTCGGCGTGCGCGGGCGTGGGGAGGACGACCAGCTGGGTGGCCGCCGCCGCGGAGCACACGGCGGCGACGGTGAGCGCGGCGAGGCGCGCGGACGACTTGCTCGGCAAGGGAGTTCCCTCCGGGGACGTGACGGACGCCGGGACGGGGGTGGAGCCGGACGGTGGGAGCCGCGCCCTGTGGTGCGGCGCGGCGTGCGTAGGAAGACGGTGGACGCCGGACGGTGCGTGGGGTGATCCGGTGAACAGGTGTCCGCCGACTTCTACGCGCGTCAATCTCCAGCTTGGTCCGGCCACTTGTCAAGGTTCGGGCCAGGTACGTCCACCCACGGGGAGATGAAGCGGGCGGCATGGGTGGAAACCCGTCTAGGCTGAGCGGGCGAGTCGTACGAAGGCGTCCTAGGAGAAACAGCCGATGTCAGACAGCTCCCCCCTGCCGCCGGTGCTGCTGCACCCCGAAGCGGAGCTGGCGCGCGACGCCCTGTCCACGCCCCTGCTCTCCCGGGCCGCGCGGCTGGCCCGCTGGGCGGGCCCGGACACCCGGGTCGACGCCGGGGGCGGGCTCGTCGACGAGCAGCTGCCGGCGGCGGCCGAGGCGCTCGGTCTGAGCGGGGAGGACGCCGAGGCGTACGCGAGCGAGGCGTGGCGGGTCGCCGTGGACACCGGCCTCGTCGAGGTCGTCGACGAGGAGGAGGGCACCGTGGCGGCGGGCGGGGACCTCGCGCTGCTCACCGAGGGCTCGCCGCAGGACGTCCTCGGGGTGTGGCTGGGCGCCCTGGAGACCGTGCTCGCCGACGCGAGCGTGCCCGGCCTGGAGGGCCTGGCCGACGCGGTCGCCGCCGGCGGGAGCGGCCTCTCCTCCCTCGGCTGGGACCCGGAGGCCGAGGCGGAGTTCCTCGACGGGGTGCTCGGGAACCTCTACCTGCTCACCGTCGGCGGGGAGGCGCCCGGCGGGGCGCCGGTGCCGCTGCCGGCGCTGGCCGCGTCGGTGATCGTCCCCAGCGGCATGGGCGAGCCCACCAACGACGTCCTGGAGCAGGTGTCGGACGCGATGATGCGGCTGGACGAGCAGTTCCGGATGCTGGAGCCGGTGGGGCTCGTGGAGTACCAGCCGGTCGACGAGGCGCTGATGGCGGAGGCCGACGGCACCGGCTCCGCCGCGGCGGAGCCGGCCGCGCCCGTCGACGACACCGACGTCTCCCGCTACGGCATGGTGCGGCTGACGCCGCTCGGGCTGTACGGGCTGCGCTCCCGGCTGCTGGAGGCCGGGTTCGAGGCGCCCGCGGTCGGGGACCTCGCCGACAAGGGGGCCGACGCGCTGCTCGACGGCACGGCCGCGTTCCCGCCGGCGGTGGCGCAGGCCGAGACCGAGCAGTGGCTGGCGCGCCGCGAACCCCTCGCCGCGGTACGGGAGTTGCTGGCGGCGGCGCGCGGCTCGGACGCCGGTGCTCCGCTGCGCCGGCTGCGCTGCCAGCAGGCGCTGTCGCTGGTCGGCGCGTCGGCCGAGCCGGCGCTGCGGGAGGTCCTCGACGACGCCGAACTGGGCGGGCTCGCACGGGTGTGGCTGACCGAGCACGGGGCGTCCGACGTACCGGCGCCCTCCCAGGAGATGGTCTTCTGGCTGACCGTCGACACGCTCGCCGCGCAGCTCGCCGCCGAGGGCAACTCCGAGGAACTGCGCGCGCTGGCGCAGGGGCTGGCCCGGCAGCACAGCGGGTTCTTCGACACCGTCTGGCGGGTCGATCACCCGGCCACGGCGGAGGTGCTGGAGGCGATGGGGCGGCTGCACCCGGACAAGAGGATCGCGAAGGAAGCGCGGAAGGCGGCGTTCAAGGCGCGCTCCCAGCAGGGAGGGTGAGAGGGCGCCCGCGTCCGGGACGCCGGCGTTCCGAGGCCGCCGAAGCGCCGCGGGAGCCGAACGGCCGGACACGGCGCGGTGCCCGAAGCGGTGATCGACTCGCTCGCCCGTCCCGCGGCACGCGCTCCTGGAGGGCGGTCGCCCCGCGGGCGGCGGACGCGGACCTCGTCGCGTCCGGACGGACGGTGCCCCTGCCCGAGGCCACCCGGGACGCCGGCCGGCCCGGAGCGGGCGGGGCCGCCCGGGCCGGGCCTGGCCCGCACCGCGAGGGGGGCGCGGGCCACGCCCCGCACCCGCCCACCGGTGTGCCCCGGTGTCCCGCCTGCGCCGCCGGCGTCCTCGATAACATGCGGGCAAGGGCCCCGGTGTGCGAGGAGTTGCTGGATGACGCGGGTCAGGGCCATGCGCGCGGACGCCCGGCGCAACCACGACCGGTTGCTGAGGGCGGCGGTGGAAGCCTTCGCCGAGCACGGGGAGGGCGCCTCGCTCGACGACATCGCCAAGCGGGCGGGGGTCGGCTCCGGCACGCTGTACCGGCACTTCCCGACGCGCCGGGCACTGCTGGAGGCCGCGTACCTCGACCGGATCGAGGCGGTCGCGGCGCGCGCCGACGAGCTCGCCGCACGACTGCCGCCCGGTGCGGCGCTGCTGGAGTGGCTGACCGAACTCGCTGCCGGGATGATCCAGGTCCGCGGGCTGAAGGCCCTGCTCGGCTCGGCCGTGACGGACGCCGGCCCGGCCGCGGCCCCGGCCTGCGGCGACTGCGTGAAGAGCGCGGCGGCGCGGCTGGTCGGGGCGGCACAGCGGGAGGGGACGCTGCGGCCCGACGTCGACCCGGTCGACGTGCTGCGCCTGGCCCACGGCGTGGTCACGGCGTCGGAACTGGCGGACGGGGAGGGCCGGCACATCCGCCGGTATCTGACGTTGCTGACGGAGGGGTTGCGGCCGGGCGCCGGGCACCGCGCGCCGGGCGCCTGAACGCCGGGCGCCCCCGGGCGGGGGCGCCTTCGGGATCGTACGGGCGCCGCGGCACCCCGGCCGCCGTCCCGCTACAGCGCCTGGGCGGCCGGCTTCACCATCCCGCGGACCGTGCGCGACTTCACGAAGTCGCCCATCGCCGTCATCTCCCACTCGCCGGAGAACTGCCGGATGAGCTTGGCCATCATCACGCCCGTCTGCGGCTCGGCACTGGTGAGGTCGAAGCGGACGAGCTCCTCGCCGGTGGTGCCGTCGAGCAGCCGGCAGTAGGCCTTGGCCACCTCGGTGAACTTCTGGCCGGAGAAGGAGTTGACCGTGAAGACCAGGCCCGTGACCTCCTGCGGGAGACGGCCGAGGTCGACCGTGATCACCTCGTCGTCTCCGCCGCCCTCGCCCGTGAGGTTGTCGCCGGAGTGCCGGATCGCGCCGTTCACGATCTGCAGCTTGCCGAAGTAGCAGCTGTCGATGTGGTTGCGCTGCGGGCCGTAGGCGATGACCGAGGCGTCCAGGTCGATGTCCTTGCCGCGGTACGCCGGTTCCCAGCCCAGGCCCATCCTGATCTGGGAGAGCAGCGGACGGCCGCCCTTGATCAGGGAGACGGTCTGGTTCTTCTGGAGGCTGACGCGGCCCTTGTCGAGGTTGATCTTCCCGGTGCCGGCGCCGGGAGCGGCGGCGGGCGCGGCCGGGGAAGCCGCCGGGGCGGCGGAAGGCCGGACGGCGGCCGGGGGAGGGGTGGCCGGCCGGGGCGGAGCGACCGGCTGCGAAGGGGCGGCCGGCTGGGAAGGGGCGGCCGGCTGGGGGGCGGCCGGGGCCGGTTCCTCCACCGTGACGCCGAAGTCGGTGGCGATGCCCGCCAGGCCGTTGGCGTACCCCTGGCCGACGGCGCGGGCCTTCCACTGGCCGTTGCGCAGGTAGATCTCGATGATCACCAGAGCGGTCTCGGAGCCGAGCCGCGGGGGCGTGAAGGTGGCCAGGACGGACTGGTCGTCCGCGTTGCGGACGGTGGCCGTCGGCTCGATGCCCTGGAAGGTCTGCCCCGGGGCGTCCGGGCTCGCGGTGACGACGATCTTCTCGATGCCGGGCGGGACGGCGGTCGTGTCGACCGTGATCGCGTCGGGGGCCGTGCCGCCGCCCGGGCGGTACGTCACGCCCGGGCCGGCCGGCTGGTTGTAGAAGATGAAGTCGTCGTCGGAGCGCACCTTGCCGTCGGCGGTGAGCAGCAGGCCCGATACGTCGAGCCGCACCGGGGCGGCGACGTCCACCGTCACGCGGGCGGCGGACAGGGGGATGTTCGAGCCGGGGGTCATAGCTGTCATGCAGGGTGAACGAGCGGGGCCGTTTTACCGTTCCCTTACCCTGCGCCCGATCGGGCCGGCGCCGGCCGTGAGGACGGCCGGCGCCGGAGGTCCCGGCCCCCGTGCGAAACCGTGCCGCGCGGGGGCCG
Source organism: Streptomyces sp. NPDC052701 (assembly GCF_040678355.1). NCBI lineage: Bacteria > Bacillati > Actinomycetota > Actinomycetes > Kitasatosporales > Streptomycetaceae > Streptomyces > Streptomyces sp. NPDC052701. Next base: position 25,069 of record NZ_JBFATO010000003.1, on the reverse strand, counting down.
GGAGGGGCCGCGGGGCGGCCGTGGCGGGCGATGCGGACGGTGCCGCCCGCGTGGACCGCGCAGGCGGCACCCTGGGGAGGGGCATGCCCGCGACGGCAGGGACGGGGGCTGCGGGAGCGGACACCACGCGGTGCCCGCTCCCGCAGCCCCGCCCGTCCCGTCCTCGAGGGCCCGCGCCCCGCGGCGCGGACGCGCCTAGGGCACGACCACGATCTTGCGGCCCACCCCGGCCGCGAACTGCTCCAGCGCCTCGGGGTAGCGCTCCAGCGGCACGCGGTCGCTGATGAAGACCTCGGGATCCAGCACCCCGTTCGCGAACAGCTCCGCCGCCCGCTCGAAACTGTGCAGGACCGCCATCGAACCGGTGATGGTGATCTCCTGGTTGTAGATGCGGTACGGGTCGATCGTCACGCGCGTCGCGTAGTCGGCGACCCCGAACTGCAGGAACGTTCCCGCCTTGGCCACCCGCTCCAGGCCGTCCTGGATCGCCGCCGCGTTGCCGGTCGCGTCGACGACCACGTCCCAGCCCTGCGGGCGGTCCAGCTCGTCCGCGCTGGTGGCCGACGCCGACACGCCCAGCCGGCGGGCCGTCTCCAGCCGTGCCGGGTTGACGTCGACCACGTCCACGCTGGCCGCGCCCGTCCGCTTGGCCAGCTCCAGCATCATCAGGCCCATCGTGCCGGAGCCGTAGATCAGCACGTGCGCGCCCAGGCGGGAGTTGAGCACGTCGTAGCCCCGCACCGCGCAGGACAGCGGCTCCACGAGGGCCGCGTCCTGGGTGCGGACGTGCTCGGGGAGCTTCACGCAGTTCGCCACCGGGGCCAGCGCGTACTTCGCCGCGCCGCCCGCCGTCGTCACGCCGATCGCCGCCCAGCGCTCGCACATGTTGTTGTGGCCGTCGCGGCAGTAGCGGCACTCGTAGCAGTACAGGGACGGGTCCACCGCGACCCGGTCGCCGATCGCCAGCTCCGTGACCTGGGTGCCGACACCGACCACCTCGCCCGCGAACTCGTGCCCCGGCACGATCGGCAGCTTCGGGGCGAACTCGCCCTGGAGGATGTGCAGATCCGTCCCGCACAGTCCGCAGGCCGCGACCTCGACGACGACCTCGCGCGGCCCGGGCGTCGGGTCCGGGACCTCGGCGACGACGGCCCGGCCCACGGACTCGATGACGGCGGCCTTCATTTCACGGCTCCCAACGACAGGCCCTGGACGAGTTTGTCCTGGGCGGCGAACCCCGCGGCGAGCACCGGCAGGGAGATGACGAGCGACGCGGCGCACACCTTCGCCAGGAACAGGCCCTGGCTGGTGATGAAGCCGGTCAGGAAGACGGGGGCGGTCTCGGCGACGACGCCCGTGAGGACCCGGGCGAAGAGCAGCTCGTTCCAGCTGAAGATGAAGCAGATCAGCGCCGTCGCCGCGATCCCGGGCAGGGCGATGGGGGCCACCACGCGCCACAGGATCGTCGGCAGTTTCGCGCCGTCGATCTGCGCCGCCTCGATGATCGCGGTCGGCACCTCGGAGAGGAAGGACTGCATCATCCACACCGCGATCGGCAGGTTCATGGCGGTGTAGAGGATGACCAGCGTCCAGACGTTGTCGAGCAGGCCGGCGTTCTTGGCGAACAGGTAGATCGGCAGCAGGCCCGCCACCAGCGGCAGCATCTTGGTCGACAGGAAGAAGAACAGGACGTCGGTCCACTTCTTCACCGGCCGGATGGACAGCGCGTACGCGGCGGGCAGCGCGAGGAGCAGCGTCAGCAGCGTGGAGGCGACCGAGGCCGTCGCCGAGTTGATCAGGGGCGGCCAGGGGCTGGCGCCGCCGTTCAGCCCGAAGAACTGGCGGTAGCTGTCCAGGGTGAGGGAGGCGGCGAGGGAGGGCGGGTTGGTCGCCGCGTCCGCCTCCGAGTGGAAGGACGTCAGGACCATCCACAGCAGGGGCAGCACGAACAGCAGGCCGGCCAGCCACGCGGTGACCCCCACGGCGGCGCCCCGGAGCCGTCCGCCGGGCCGGGTGCGCCGCGGGGCGGCGGTGGTGAGAGTGGTCATCCGCGGGACGCCTCCTCACGGAACAGGGACGACACCACGCGCAGCGCGAAGGTCGCCAGGACGATCGAGCCGATGACGACGATGACGCCGGCCGCCGAGGCGAGACCGTTCTCGTGCGCCTGGTAGAAGGTCTGGTAGATGGTGTACGGCAGGTTGGCGGTGCCCAGGCCGCCGGAGGTGATGGTGTACACCGCGTCGAAGTTCTGCACGATGTAGATCGAGCCGAGCAGCACGCCCAGTTCGAGGTAGCGGCGCAGATGCGGCAGGGTGATGTGGACGAACACCTGCCAGTCGCCGGCGCCGTCCATCCGGGCCGCCTCGACCAGTTGCGGGTCGCGGCTCTGCAGTCCGGCGAGCAGGATCAGCATCATGAACGGGGTCCACTGCCAGATCAGCGAGGCCTCGACCGCCGCCAGCGGCATCTCGGAGATCCAGTCCGGCTGGGGCGCCCCGTCCCCTCCGATCGCGTGCAGGATGCCGTTGAACAGGCCGTACTCGGGGTTGAACAGCACGTGCTTCCACAGCAGCGCGGCGGCGATCGGCACCAGCAGGAAGGGCGCGATGAGCATCGTGCGCACGGCGGCCCGGCCCCGGAAGCGGCGGTCCAGCAGGAGCGCCAGCAGCAGTCCGAGCACCAGGCTGACCAGCACCACCGTGACGGTCAGCAGCACGGTCGTCCACACGGACTTGCGCAGCTCGGGCGTGCTGAGGACCTCGGAGTAGTTGGCGAGGCCGGCGAAGTGGCGCTGGTCCGGGTACAGCGCGTTCCAGTCGTAGAACGAGATGACCAGGGTCGCCACGAAGGGCAGCTGCGTCACCGCGATCATGAAGATCAGGGCGGGCAGCAGGGGGGCACGGGTGGCCCACGCGCGCAGGCGGCCCGGCGGCCGGGCCGCCTGCCGCGCGGGGGCGGCGGCGACCCGGGCGGGGGGAGTCGTGACGGTCATGATTCCTCGTACTTCTCGGCGACGGCCTCGGCGAGCCGCTGCGCCTTCTTCAGCGCGCTGTCCACGGACTGCCGGCCGGCGATGGCGGAGCTGATCTCCTGGGAGACCTTGGTGCCCAGGTCGGTGAACTCGGGGATGCCGACGAACTGGATGCCGGGCGCGGGCCGGGGCTGCACGCCCGGGTTCTCCGGCTTGGCGCCGGCGATGGCGTCCCGGGTGACGTCCGCGAAGGCGCCCGCCTCCTTGCGGTACTGCGGGATGTCGTAGGTCGACGCGCGCTTGCCGGCCGGCACGTTGGCCCAGCCGATCTTCTCGCCGACGAGCTTCTCGTACTCCTTGCCGGAGGCCCAGGAGATGAACTTCCAGGCGTTCTCGGCGTTCTTGGACGCCTTCTGGACGCCCCAGGCCCAGGTGTAGAGCCAGCCGGAGCTGTCGGTCTTCTCGACCGGGGCCGGGACGTAGCCGATCTTGCCCTTGACCGGGGAGCCGTCGGCCTCCAGGGAGCCGGCGCCCGCCGTGGCGTCGTACCACATGGCCGTCTTGCCCTGGGTCATGTTGTTCAGGCACTCGGCGTAGCCGGCCTGGGCGGCGCCCGCCTCGCCGTGCTTGCGGACCAGGTCGACGTAGAACTGCGTGGCCTCCTTGAACTCCTTGGAGTCCAGCCGCGCCGTCCAGTCCTTGTCGAACCAGGTGCCGCCGAAGGTGTTGACCACCGTGGTCAGCGGGGCCAGGACCTCGCCCCAGCCGGGCAGGCCGCGCAGGCAGATGCCCTTCATGCCGGACGCGGACCCGTCCACCTTCGCCGCCAGGTCGGCGACCTGCTTCCAGGTGGGCTTGGCGGGCATGGTCAGGCCCTCCTTCTCGAAGACGTCCTTGCGGTACATCAGGAAGGAGGACTCGCCGTAGAAGGGCTGGCCGTAGAGCTTGCCGTCCTCGCCGGTGAGGGCCTGCGTCATCGGGGGGAGGATGTCGTCCTGGTCGAAGGCGGTGTCCTTCTCGACGTAGGAGTCCAGGGAGTGGAGCCACCCGTTCTTGGCGTAGATCGGGATCTCGTAGTTGCTGAGCGTGGCGACGTCGTACTGGCCCGCCTGGTTGGCGAAGTCCTGGCTGATCTTGTCCCGGACGTCGTTCTCCGGGAGGACGGTGAAGTTCACCTTGATCCCGGTGTCCTTGGTGAAGTGGTCGGCGGTGAGCTTCTGCAGCTCCACCATCTGCGGGTTGTTCACCATCAGGACGTTGAGGGAGTCGCCGCCGGAGGAGGCGGACCCGCCGGCGCCCGAGCAGGCGGTGAGCAGCGGGGTGAACAGCGTCCCTACGGTGGCCACGGCGATCAGGGTGCGTGGCGCTCGTCGGCTCTGGGGTCGCATGCGGTGCTCCTGGATATATGCGGATAAAGGGGACTGTCGCGGGTGGGAGGGGTCTTCGAGGGGGTGTCCGGATCCGTGTGTGCGGTGCGCCGTGGCCGGCCCGGGCCTCAGACGCGGATGACCTGGGGTCCCAGGAGGGAGTAGCGGTGGGCTTCGGCCGAGGGCAGCAGCGTGCTCGTGACGATCGCCTCCAGCGCGCCGACCTCGGCGAACCGGCAGAAGCTGACCGCGCCGAACTTGGTGTGGACACCTGCGAACACGGTGCGCCGCGCGGATCGGATGGCCTGCGCCTTGACCTCGCTGACGGCCGGGTCGGGGGTGGTGAGGCCGTGTTCGCGGGAGATGCCGTTGGCGCCGATGTACGCCAGGTCGATGACGAAGCCGGCGAGCATCTTCGTGGTCCAGTGGTCGACCGTCGCGAGGGTGCCGGAGCGGACCCGGCCGCCCAGCAGCAGGACGCTGGCGTTCTCGGCCTCGGCGAGCGAGCCCGCGACCGGCAGGGACGCGGTGACCACGGTCAGCGGCCGGTCGCGCGGCAGGGCCTCGGCGATGAGCTGCGGGGTGAAGCCCTCGTCGACGAAGACCGTCTCGGCGTCCCCGATCAGCTCGGCCGCGGCGGAGGCGATCCGGCGCTTCTCGGGCACGTGGCTGGTGGCGCGGAAGGAGAGCGTCGTCTCGAAGCCGGCGCTCTCCACGGGGTAGGCGCCGCCGTGGGTGCGGCGGAGCAGGCCGTGGTCCTCCAGGACGCGCAGGTCGCGCCGTACGGTCTCCTTGGCCACGCCCAGGTCGTCGGCGAGCGCGGTGACGTCGACCGAGCCGCCGGCCCGCGCGAGACGCAGGATCTCGCGCTGGCGTTCCTCGGCGGTCCTCACCGTCTTCGCCGTCGTCATCGCCGACACCCGCTCCCTGACGTGATCCGGGCCCGTCCGCCTCCGGGGCGTCCGAGCCGATGCTGCCCGTTCGGGCCCGGTGGGGCCCGTGGGGGAAGTTCTACAGCGGAGATGCGGTGCTGACCAGGTCTGTTGCGAAGTCGATGCTGCCCGTTTCTGCCCGTTCTGCTGAAGGGGGGCCCGTCTGGGACCTGCGATACCGTGGGTCGGTGCGTGAGATCGGGCATCGCGGATGCCCGAATGCGGGAGCGGGCGGGCCCGTTTGCTGCCCGCCCGCTCCCGCGAACGCTCGTTTTCCGCCGTCCCGGCCGGATCGGTGCCGGGTCAGTGGGGCCAGATCGGCGGGTCGGTCACGAAGTGTCCGCCGAGGCGGGCGTGCGCCGGGTTCCCGGGGTCCAGCTCCCCCTGCTCGGCGACGAGTTTTCCGGCGTACGGCTCGGAGTCGTCCTGCGGCTCGTAGCCGAGCGCCCGGGCGGAGGACAGGTCCCACCACAGGCGGGTGTTGGCGGAGGAGCCGTAGACGACGGTGTGGCCGACGTGCTCGGCGGTCAGGGCGGCGTGGAAGAGGCGGGCGCCGTCGGCGGGGCTCATCCACACCGAGAGCATGCGCACGCTGGTCGGCTCGGGGAAGCAGGAGCCGATCCGCACGGAGACGGTCTCCAGGCCGTGCTTGTCCCAGTAGAGCTGGGCGAGGTCCTCGCCGAAGGACTTGGACAGGCCGTAGAAGGTGTCGGGGCGGCGCGGGGTGTCGACCGGGATGAGCGGGTCGCCCTCCCGGGGGCGCGGGGTGTAGCCGACCGCGTGGTTGGAGGAGGCGAAGACGATGCGCCGCACGCCCTCCTCGCGGGCCGCCTCGTAGAGGTGGTAGGTGCCCTCGATGTTCGCCTTGAGGATCTTCTCGAAGGGGGCTTCCAGGGAGATGCCCGCCAGGTGGATGATCGCGTCGACGCCCCGGACGGCCTCGCGCACGGCCTCCCGGTCGGCGAGGTCGGCGGTGATCGCGTCCGGTTCGCCCTCGACGGGCCGCAGGTCGAACAGGCGCAGCTCGTAGCCGTACCCGGGGAGCAGGTCCCGCATCAGGGTGCCGAGCCCGCCGGCGGCGCCGGTGAGCAGAACGGTGCGGGGAGCGGGCATCCTCGGGTCTCCTTGACTCGGCGGTGACTCGGCGGTGACTCGGCGGTGTGCACCTGGACGGTTGTGCATATGAGTGCACCGCATTCATATGCGTGGACACGGTAGGGAGCCGTGGCGTGACCCGTCAAGAGTGCCGTCCGGGCGGTGAATCCGCTGGTGTGTCGCGAGTGGGCCCGCTTGACCGGCCTCGCGGTGGCACCTTAGCGTGAACGTGTTCAGAAATATAGACGCAGATCATGAATATGGAACCGGGAGAGCCCGTGACGCCAGCCCCTCTCGCCGCTCGACTCCGTATCCCCAGCGGGCCGCTGTTCTTCCCGGTCACCGCCTACGGCCCCGACGGCTCCGTGGACCTCGACGTCTGCCGCACCCACGTGAGGCGCGGGATCGAGGCCGGTGCCGCCGCCGTCTTCGCCTGCTGCGGCACCGGGGAGTTCCACGCGCTCGCCCCCGAGGAGTTCCAGGCGTGCGTACGGGCGGCCGTCGAGGCGGCCGAGGGACGCGTACCGGTCGTCGCGGGCGCCGGATACGGCACCGCGCTCGCCGTGCACTACGCCCGCCTCGCCGAGGAGGCCGGGGCGGACGGGCTGCTCGCCATGCCCCCGTACCTCGTCGTCGCCGCGCAGGAGGGGCTGCTGCGGCACTACCGGCAGGTGGCCGCCGCGACCTCCCTGCCGGTCGTCGTCTACCAGCGCGACAACGCCGTGTTCACCCCGGAGACCGTCGTCGCGCTGGCCCGCACCGACGGGATCGTCGGACTCAAGGACGGGCTGGGCGACCTGGAGCTCGTGCAGCGGATCGTCAGCGCCGTCCGCACCGAGGCGCCGGGCGACTTCCTCTACTTCAACGGACTGCCGACCGCCGAGCAGACCCAGCTCGCCTACCGCGGCATCGGCATCACGCTCTACTCCTCCGCCGTGTTCTGCTTCGCGCCGGAGATCGCCGTCGCCTTCCACCAGGCCCTGGAGGCCGGGGACGAGACCACCGTCCGGCGGCTCCTGGACGGCTTCTACCGGCCGTTCGCCGACCTGCGCGCCCAGGGCCGCGGCTACGCCGTCTCCCTGGTCAAGGCGGGGGTACGGCTGCGCGGGCTCGACGTGGGCGAGGTGCGGCCCCCGCTGCACGAGCCGGCCGAGGACCATGTCAAGCAGCTCGCCCAGGTGATCGAGCGCGGGTACGCGCTGCTGGAGGAGGCCCCGTGAAGGCGTCGGCGTTCGTCTATCCCTGGGACGTCGACGGGGACCCGGAGGCACCCGGGCGGATCGCCGCGCTCGGCGTGGCACAGGTGACGCTCGCCGCCGCCTACCACTCCACGCGCGCGCTGACGCCCCGCCACCCGCGCCACCGGGTCGTCACCGCCGAGCACGCCGCCGTGCTGTACCCGGCGGACGAGCGCTGGGACGGGCGGACGCTCCGCCCGTACCCGGCCGGCGACTGGGCGCCCGGGGACGCCTTCGGCGCGGCGGCCGGCGCGCTCGCGGACGCCGGTCTGGAGGTGCACACCTGGGTCGTGCTCGCGCACAACTCCCGCCTGGGCGCCGAGCACCCGCACACCTCGGTCGTCAACGCCTACGGCGACCGCTACCCGTGGGCGCCCTGCATCGCGCAGCCCGCCACCCGCGCCTACCTCGTCGACCTGGCGGCGGAGGCGGCGGTACGGCCCGGCGCGCGCGGCACCGAGCTGGAGTCCCTCGGCTGGTACGGCCTCCAGCACCTGCACGCCCACGACAAGACCGGCGGGGTCGGCCTCGGGGACGCCGGGCAGTACCTGATGTCCCTGTGCTTCTGCCCGGACTGCGGGCAGGGCTACGGCCGGCACGGCCTGGACGCGGGCGAGCTGGCCGCCGCCGTACGCGCCGCGCTGGAACCGGTGTGGCGGGGGGCGCCCTCCGACGGGGGCTGGACGGGCGTCGAGAAGCTCCTCGGGCAGACGAGGGCCGCCGCCACGCGCGCCTGGCGCGACGAAACGGCCCGCACCCTGCAGGAGGCGGCCGTGCGCGCGGTGCGCGAGGCCGCGCCCGAGGGGTTCCAGGTGCTGCTGCACGCGGACCCGGTGTCGTACCACTGCGGCGCGAACGCCGGCGTCGACCCCGCGCACATCCTGTCCGTCGCGGACGGCGTCGTCGTGCCCTGCACGGGCGGCGCGCAGGCGCTGACGCCGTTCGCGCGGCAGGGCCGCGCGGCGGCCGTCATCGCCGCGAACCTCACCGTCGTCTCCGGCATGGGCGGCAGCCCGGGCACGCTCGCGGCGGACGCGGCGCGGGCCCGCGGGCTCGGCGCCACCGAACTGCGGCTGTATCACGCCGGGCTGGCGTCGGACGGCGACCTGGAGGCGGTGCGCGCGGCACTCGCCGGACTCTGAGACCCCCGCGGCAGCGGGCGGCCGTCACCGGCAGGGCCAGGCCGAGGACCACCGGCACGGGCCGGTGGCCGGCCGGTTCCACCGCGGCCGCCCCCGGCCGGCGGCGGCCCGCGGGCGGCCCGGGCCCGTCCTCCCGTGCGCGCGGCACGGTCCGGGTGCCTTGGCCCGGGTGCTTGTCGTGCCCGTTCGTTGTGGTGCCGAGGGCCCGGGGCGGGGACCGGTCGATTCCGATGGAGACGGGCACCCCGGCCGATGAGTTCCGCGGACGCCGTCGGTCTGTCCTTCAGGAGCCCGCCTTTTTTCTGAGGAGCAGCGGATGACCGGCACCACCGACACCACCAGCACCACCGGCACGATCCTCGACCTCGGACCGCAGGCGGCGATCGTGGCGCGCCTCGCCGCGGCCGTCGCCGACGAGCGGCTGGCGGACGCGACACCCTGCCCGCGGTACGCGGTGCGCCACCTGCTGGGCCACCTGGCCGGGCTGGCCGTCGCCTTCCGCGACGCCGGGCGCAAGGACCTGGGCCCCACGACCGACACCAGCCCGGACACCACCGTCCCGGACGTCGGACCGGGCTGGCGCGAGGAACTGCCCAGGGTCCTGGAAGAACTGGCCGGGGCGTGGCGGGACCCGGCCGCCTGGACCGGCACGACCCGCGCCGGGGGCGTGGAGCTGCCCGGCGAGGTCGCCGGCGCCGTCGCGGCCGACGAACTGGTCGTGCACGGCTGGGACCTGGCCCGCGCGACCGGGCAGGACTACGAGCCCGACCCGGCCGCGCTCCGGGCGTCGTACGCCTTCCTGGCGGCGGCCGTCGCCGATCCCGGCCGCGACGACATCTTCGGACCCGTCGTCCCGGTCCCGTCCGGCGCGCCGCTGCTGGACCGGGTGCTGGGGCTGAGCGGCCGGGACCCGGGCTGGACGCGGCCCGTGTGAGGCGGGGCGGCGGTACCTTCGCGAAGTTGCGGTGGCACAGCAACGTCGGGAGTCCGGGGCGGGCTCGTGCACGGCGGGCCCGCCCCGCCCGTCCCCCTCCCGCGCCAAGCCCCGGCCGGATCCGCCCGCCCCGTCGGCCCGCTCCCGTGCAAGACCGGCACCGGCACACGTCGCGAAGGCGAACGGGATCCGCGGGCCCGCCCGAGGCGCGGGGGCGCCGGCCCGCCCCGCCCCTCCGCGCGGCCCCGCCCCGCCCCTCCGCGCCGGTCCCGCGCGGCGCGGCCGGCCGGCGACCTCGACTTCCTCCGTCGGAGGCATTGACGAAGCACGGAGCCGCTCCTACGGTCGTCGCGTCGTACTTCGTACGTCATATATGAGACGCGATACATGAGATCGGATACACGTGATCCGACCTGCTGACGTGATCCACGAGATCCGAGAGGCGCGCATGACCTCTGTGCCCACGCCGATCCCCTCCCGCACGCAGTTCGTGCTGGAGGAGATCAAACGCCGCATCCTGACCGGGCGCCTGACGCCGGGCCAGGCCCTGGTCGAGACCGAGCTCGCCGCGCAGTTCGGGGTGTCCAAGACCCCGGTGCGCGAGGCGCTGAAGACCCTGGCCGGCACCGGACTGGTCGTGATGAGCCAGTACAAGGGCGTCACGGTGCGCATGGTGGACGCCGACATGGCGCGCGAGGTCTACGACGTGCGGCTGCTGCTGGAGCCCGAGGCGCTCAGGCGCGCCGTGCGCCGCGGGGCTTCCCTGGACGCGGCCCGCTCCGCGCTGGCCCGGGCCGACGCGGCCACCGACACCGCCGAACGCTCGCTCGCCAACCGGGAGTTCCACCGCGCCCTGTACCTGCCGTGCGGCAACCCGCTGCTCGGCCGGATGCTCGACGAGGTCCGCGACCAGGCCGCCCTGGTCTCCGCCGTCGCCTGGGCCGCCGACCCGTCCTGGGAGCGGGAGGCCGGCGAGCACCGGGAGATCCTGCGGCTCGCCCTCGACGGGGACGCGGACGGCGCGGCGCGCGCCCTGCACGCCCACATCGCGTCGTTCGTCGAGCGGGCCTTCCCCTCCGCGCAGGCCGGGCCCCGGGGAGAGGACGGTCCGGCATGACGACGACGTTCGAGACCCAGCGCACGGCCCTGGCCGACGTGGTGGCCATCCCGGTCACCCCGTTCGCCGAGGACGGCTCGGTCGACCGGGACACCTACCGGACCCTGCTGCGCCGTCTCCTCGACGGCGGCATCACCACCCTCACCCCGAACGGCAACACCGGCGAGTTCTACGCCCTCACGCCCGAGGAGCGCCGCCTGGTCACCGAGCTGACCGTCGAGGAGGCCGGCGACCGGGCCGTGGTCCTGGCCGGCGTCGGGCACGACGTACCCACCGCGGTGGCCTCCGCCCGGCACGCCCGGCGGCTCGGCGCGCAGATGGTGATGGTCCACCAGCCCGTCCACCCGTACGTCTCCCAGGCCGGCTGGGTCGACTACCACCGCGCCATCGCCGAGGCCGTTCCCGAGCTCGGTGTCGTCCCCTACATCCGCACCGCGCAGCTCACCGGCGCCCGTCTCGCCGAACTCGCCGACGCCTGCCCGAACGTCGTCGGCGTGAAGTACGCCGTCCCGGACGCGGCCAGGTTCGCCGCCTTCGCGCGGGACGCGGGACTGGACCGGTTCGTGTGGGTCGCCGGGCTCGCCGAGCCGTACGCCCCCTCCTACTTCTCCGCGGGCGCCACCGGCTTCACCTCGGGCCTGGTGAACGTCGCCCCGGCCGTCTCGCGGAACATGATCGACGCGCTGCGCTCCGGCGACTACCCGGCCGCCATGAAGGTCTGGGAGCAGATCCGCCGCTTCGAGGAGCTGCGCGCCGCCAACGGCTCCGCCAACAACGTCACCGTCGTCAAGGAGGCACTCGCCTCGCTCGGGCTGTGCCGCCGCGAGGTCCGCCCGCCGAGCAAGCCGCTGCCCGAGACCGAGCGCGCCGAGGTCGCCGCCATCGCCGCCGGGTGGTCCATATGACCGGTGCGACTCCGCCGCGCAAGCGCCCCGAGGAGCTCAGGAGCCACCAGTGGTACGGCAGCGGCGTCGCGTCGGGGCTGCGCTCCTTCAGCCACCGCGCCCGCACCCGCCAGCTCGGCTACCTGCCCGAGGAGCACCTCGGCAAGCCCGTCGTCGCGATCCTCAACACCTGGTCCGACATCAACCCCTGCCACGTCCACCTGCGCGAGCGCGCGCAGGCCGTGAAGCGCGGGGTGTGGCAGGCCGGGGGCTTCCCGCTGGAGTTCCCCGTCTCCACCCTCAGCGAGACCTTCCAGAAGCCGACCCCGATGCTCTACCGCAACCTCCTCGCCATGGAGACCGAGGAACTGCTGCGGTCGTACCCGGTCGACGGCGCCGTACTGATGGGCGGCTGCGACAAGTCCACGCCCGCCCTGCTCATGGGGGCCGCGTCCGTGGACCTCCCGGCCGTCTTCGTCCCGGCCGGCCCGATGCTGCCGGGCCACTGGCGCAACGAGGTGCTCGGCTCCGGCACCGACATGTGGAAGTACTGGGACGACCGCCGCGCCGGCCTCATCGGCGACTGCGAGATGCAGGAACTGGAGAGCGGCCTGGCGCGCTCGCCCGGGCACTGCATGACGATGGGCACGGCGTCCACGCTCACCGCCGCCGCCGAGGCGCTCGGCGTGACCGTCCCGGGTGCCTCCAGCATCCCGGCCGTCGACTCCGGACACGACCGGATGGCCGCCGCGGCGGGGCTCAGGATCGTCGAACTGGTCCACCGGGACCGGAAACTGAGCGACATCCTCACCCCGGAGGCCTTCGAGGACGCGGTGACGACCGTCCTCGGCCTCGGCGGCTCGACCAACGCCGTGATCCACCTGATCGCCATGGCGGGCCGCGCGGGGGTGAAGCTCACCCTGGACGACTTCGACCGCATCGCGCGCACGGTCCCGGTGCTGGCCAACGTACGGCCCGGCGGACGGACGTACCTCATGGAGGACTTCCACTTCGCGGGCGGCCTGCCCGGGTTCCTCTCCCGGATCCCGGACCTGCTGCACCTGGAGCGGCCCACCGTCTCGTACGACACCCTGCGCGAGCAGCTCGCCGGTGCGCGGGTGCACGACGACGACGTGATCCGGCCCCGGGACAACCCGGTCGCGAGCGAGGGCGGGGTCGCCGTGCTGCGCGGCAACCTGTGCCCGGACGGCGCGGTCATCAAGCACATCGCCGCCGAGCCGCACCTGCTGAGGCACACCGGCCCCGCGGTCGTCTTCGACGACTACCGGACGATGCAGCGGACCATCAACGACCCCTCGCTCGGCATCACCCCCGAGCACGTGCTGGTGCTGCGCAACGCCGGCCCCAAGGGCGGTCCGGGCATGCCCGAGTACGGGATGCTGCCCATCCCCGACCACCTGCTCAGGCAGGGCGTGCGGGACATGGTCCGCATCTCCGACGCCCGGATGAGCGGCACCAGTTACGGCGCGTGCGTGCTGCACGTGGCGCCCGAGTCGTACGTCGGCGGACCGCTGGCGCTGGTGCGCGACGGAGACCTCATCACCCTGGACGTCGAGGCCCGCACCCTGCGCCTCCACGTGGACGACGAGGAGCTCCGGCGGCGCAGGGCGGCGTGGACGCCGCCGCCCACGCGCTACGAGCGCGGCTACGGCGCGCTCTACAACGACCAGATCACCCAGGCGGACACCGGCTGCGACTTCGAGTTCCTCGCCCGGCCGGGCCGGGTGCAGGACCCGTACGCGGGTTGAATCGACGCGCCTCGCGCGATCTTCCCGGCGCGCCCCCCTGAACAGGAAGAAAGCGCTTCACCCCGGCAGGTCCCGCTCCACCCGCTCGCGAACGCACGACGTACGAGAAACGGAGAACAGTCATGGCCCAAGCCGCAGCCGTGGCGAAACCGCCCGCGCCACCGAGGCGGCGCCGTGCCTCCGCCACGCCGCGCAGGCTCCCCTACCTGCTGATCGCCCCGGCCGCCCTGCTCATGCTGGGCTTCATCGCCTACCCGGTCGTCAGCGTCTTCTACTACAGCCTGCGGAACTACAACCCCACCAAGCCGTGGCGCAACGGCTACGCGGGCTTCGAGAACTTCACCGAGATCTTCACCAGGGACCCGCTGTTCTGGGACACCCTGGTCTTCAGCGCCAAGTGGGTCCTCGTCGAGGTCGGCCTCCAGCTGCTGTTCGGTCTCGCGCTGGCGCTCGTCGTCAACCAGACCTTCGCGGGCCGGGCGCTGGGGCGCGCCCTGGTGTTCTCCCCGTGGGCGGTCTCGGGCGTCCTGACCTCCGCGATCTGGGTGCTGCTGTACAACTCGCAGACGGGCGTCACCCGTTACCTGGCCGATCTGGGCCTCGGCTCCTACGGCACGAGCTGGCTGTCGGACACCTCCACCGTCTTCCCGGCGGCGATCGTCGCCGACCTGTGGCGCGGTGTGCCCTTCTTCGCCATCCTCATCCTCGCCGACCTCCAGTCCGTCTCGAAGGACCTGTACGAGGCGGCCGAGGTGGACGGGGCGAGCAGGCTCAAGCAGTTCTGGCACATCACGCTGCCGCACCTGAAGGACGCCATCATCCTGTCCACGCTGCTGCGCGCGGTGTGGGAGTTCAACAACGTCGACCTGCTCTACACGCTGACCGGCGGCGGACCCGCGGGTGAGACCACGACCCTGCCGCTGTACATCGCCAACACGTCCGTGGAGTCCCACGACTTCGGTTACGCCTCGGCCCTGACCACGGTGGCGTTCGTGATCCTGCTCTTCTGCTCGATGGTCTACCTGCGGCTGAGCAAGTTCGGAGGCGACAAGTGATCACCAAGGAGGCCACCGCGGCCGCCCCCGCCCCCGCGCGCCCCGCCCCCGAGCCGCCGCGGCCGGCCCGGGGGCGCCGCCGGGCCTGGGACGAGGCCCCCCGCTGGCAGATCTACCTGCCGCTGTCGGTCTACCTCGTCTTCACCCTGATCCCGTTCTACTGGATCCTGCTGTTCGCCCTGCGCCCGGCCGGTTCGACCTCGCTGGTGCCCTGGCCGGTCACCTTCGACCACTTCGAGAAGGTGTGGACCGAACGCGGCTTCGGCACCTACTTCGGCAACAGCGTGCTCGTCGGCCTCGCCACCCTCGTCATGACGACGGTCGTCGCGCTGGCCGGCGGCTACGCCCTCGCCCGGTTCGACTTCAAGGTCAAGAGGGCCTTCATGCTGGGCCTGCTGTGCTCCCAGTTCGTGCCGGGCGCGCTGCTGCTGGTGCCGCTGTTCGAGATCTTCGCCGAGCTGCAGATGATCAACTCGCTGGGCAGCGTCATCCTCGCCGAGACGGTCTTCCAGCTCCCGCTGTCGATGATCCTGATCGGCAACTTCATCAAGAACGTGCCGTACTCCCTGGAGGAGGCCGCCTGGGTCGACGGCTGCAACCGGCTGACGGCCTTCCGGATCGTCGTGCTGCCGCTGCTGCGGCCGGGTCTGATCGCCGTCGGCTCCTTCGCCTTCGTGCACTCCTGGAACCACTTCCTCTTCGCCCTGATGTTCCTCAACAACCAGGACAAGCAGACCATCCCGGTCGGCCTGAACACCCTGATGAGCGCGGACAGCGTCGACCTGGGCGCCCTGGCCGCCGGCGGCATCATCGCGGCCGTCCCGGTCGTGGTCGTGTTCGCCTTCATCCAGAAGTGGCTGATCACCGGGTTCAGCGCGGGGGCGGTGAAGGGATGAGGGACCGTCACCTCACCGCGAGGAACGCCCTGCCGGGGGGCCGGCGCGCGCCCGGGCGGGCCCGGGGGCGGGAGGCCGGCCGCGCGGCCCCGCCCGCGCACCACGGCCGGACGCCCGCGCCGCACGGCGGGGCCGGCGGCGCCCGGCGGGCGGGCCGCGGGACCGCGGACGGCGCGGACGGCGGGAGGATCCGATGACCCCGAACGCCACCCCCCTGCCCGTCGTCCTCGCCGGCGCCCGCGGCCACGGCCGCTGGCACGTCGAGAACATCCGCCGCCTGCAGCGCGAAGGGCTCGTCCGGCTGGCCGGCGTCTGCGAGCTGACCCCGCTGGGCGAGGAGGAGCTCGCCGGCCTGGGCGGGCCCGAGCAGTCCGCCGACTTCGGCGCCCTGCTGGAGTCGACCGGTGCCCGGATCGCCGTGATCTGCACACCGATCCCGACCCACACCGGCCTGGCGCTGACCGCTGCGGAAAAAGGCGTGCACATCCTGCTGGAGAAGCCGCCCGCCCCCTCCTACGCCGAGTTCCGCCGCATGGCCGACGGGGTCGCCGAGGCCGGCGTCGCCTGCCAGATCGGCTTCCAGTCGCTGGGCTCGCACGCCGTGCCCGCCATCCGCGAGCTGGTCGCCCAGGGCGCGATCGGCCGGCTGACCGGGATCGGCGGGGCCGGGGCCTGGGTGCGCGACGAGGCCTACTTCCGGCGGGCGCCCTGGGCGGGCAGGCGGCGCCTGGACGGCGCCGACGTGATCGACGGGGCGCTGACCAACCCCCTCGCGCACGCCGTCGCCACCGCGCTCGCGCTCGGCGGCAGCACCCGCGCCGAGGACGTCACCGGCATCGAGACCGAACTGCTGCGCGCCAACGCCATCGAGTCCGACGACACCTCCTGCGTCCGGATCGGCACCGCGCAGGGCCACCCGGTCACCGTCGCCGCGACCCTGTGCGCCGAGCGGGCCGACGAGCCGTACGTCCTCGTGCACGGCAGCAGCGGGCGGATCACCTTCTGGTACAAGCAGGACCGCGTGCTGCTCCAGCGCGCCGGCCACGGCCCGGAGGAGACCGGCCACGGCCGCACCGATCTGCTGGAGAACCTGGTCGCGCACCTGACCACCGGGGCGGACCTGCTGGTCCCCCCGGACGCCACCGGCGCCTTCATGAAGGTCGTGGAGGCCGTCCGGCAGGCCCCCGACCCGACGCCGCTGCCCGGCACCGCCTGGCACCGGATCCCCGGCGAGAACCGCAGGGTCGTGCCCGGCATCGACGCACTGGTCGCGGCCGCCGCCGACACCCTCTCCCTCTACTCCGAGCTGGGCGCCCCCTGGGCGCGCCCCGCGCGGCACCGCCAGAAAGAGGTGAGCACCCGATGACCGACGACTCCACGGTCCTGCGCGTCGCGGGCCGCCCGGTCGGCCGGTACGTCACCCGGCCGGAGCTCCCGGCGCGCCTGTCCCCGCGCCCCTACCTGCACCCCGTCACCACCCTGGCCGGCACGGCGGTCACCGAGCTCGGCCCCGCCGACCACGCACACCACCTCGGCGTCGGTGTCGCCGTTCCCGACGTCGAGGGGCACAACTTCTGGGGCGGACGCACCTTCGTACGCGACCGGGGCCCGACCGAGCTGGACAACCACGGCGCGCAGCGGCACGCCGGCTTCCGGCTGCGCGACCCCGACGGCTTCGTCGCGGAGCTGCGCTGGGTGGCCGCCGGAGCCGAGCTGCTGCGCGAGCGCCGCACGGTGGCCGCCACGGAACTCACCGGGACGGCCTGGGCGCTGGACCTCACCTTCTCCCTCACCAACGTCACCGGAACGACGCTGACGATCGGCAGCCCGGCCACCAACGGGCGCCCGGGGGCGGCCTACGGCGGCTTCTTCTGGCGGGCCCGCAAGGAGGCCGAGGCCCCGCGGGTGTTCACCGCCGACGCGGAGGGCGAGGCGCGGGTGCACGGCGGACGGGCCGACTGGCTGGCGCTCGCCGGCTCCACCTGGACGCTGGTCTTCGCCGGGGCGACGGACGCCACCCGCCGGGACCCGTGGTTCGTGCGCGCCACCGAGTACCCGGGCGTGGGGTCGTCGCTGGCGCACCACGAGCGGCTGCCGGTCGCCCCCGGCGACACCCTCGTCCGCCGGGTCGTCACCGTCGTCGCCGACGGGCGCCTGGACCGGGAGACGGCCGCCGCCCTCGTCCGCAGGGCGGTGAGCGCGTGACCGCGCGGACGTACCGCAACCCGGTCCTGAACGCCGACTGGTCCGACCCGGACGTCGTGCGCGTCGGCGACGACTTCTACCTGACCGCCTCCAGCTTCGGCCGGGTCCCCGGCCTGCCGCTGCTGCACTCCCGCGACCTGGTCAACTGGACCCTGGTGGGGCACGCCCTGCAACGCCTGGAGCCGGCGGCCGAGTTCGCCCGGCCGCGGCACGACCGCGGCGTGTGGGCCCCGTCCCTGCGCCACCACGACGACCGCTTCTGGATCTTCTGGGGCGACCCCGACCAGGGCGTCTTCCAGGTCAACGCCCCCGGGATCCGGGGCCCGTGGACCCGCCCCCACCTGCTGAAGCGGGGCAAGGGCCTGATCGACGCCTGCCCGCTGTGGGACGAGGAGACGGGCGAGGCCTATCTGGTGCACGCCTGGGCCAGGTCGCGGTCGGGCGTCAAGAACCGCCTCACCGGCCACCGCATGAGCCCGGACGGCACCGCCCTGCTCGACGAGGGCACGGTGATCGTCGACGCCGACCGCATCCCCGGCTGGTTCACCCTCGAAGGCCCCAAGCTGTACAGGCACGACGGCTGGTTCTGGATCTTCGCGCCCGCCGGGGGAGTGGAGACCGGCTGGCAGGGCGCCTTCCGCTCGCGCGGCTTCTTCGGGCCCTACGAGGAGAAGGTCGTCCTGGAGCAGAAGGACACCGACGTCAACGGGCCGCACCAGGGCGGCTGGGTGCGCACCCCCGCGGGCGAGGACTGGTTCCTGCACTTCCAGCAGCGCGGCGCCTACGGCCGGGTCGTGCACCTGCAGCCGATGCGCTGGGGCGCGGACGGCTGGCCGGTGCTCGGCGACGAGGGCGCCCCCGTCACCGAACACCGGCGGCCGGACCTGCCGCCGCAGCCGCCCGCGGCGCCCGCCACCGACGACGACTTCCCCGGCGGGCGGTACGGACCGCAGTGGCAGTGGACGGCCAACCCTCCCCCGCTCCCGGCCTCACCCGGGCGGGGGGACCCCCACGACGGCTGGACCACCCGGCACTCCGGGGACGGGCTCAGGCTGACCTGCGTCCGCTCGGCCGACGCCCACGACCTGCGCAGGCTGCCCAACGTCCTCACCCAGCGGCTGCCGGGCACGCCCTGCGCGGCCGAGGTGGAGCTGCGCCTGGACAGCGGGGAACCGGGCGCCCGGGCCGGACTGGCGGTCCTCGGGGACGCCTTCTGCTGGATCGGGCTCCAGCGGGGCGCGGACGGCACCGCGCACCTCGTCCACCGGTTCGCCGAGACGGTGGCCGAACGGGAACGGGACGCCGGCCATCCGCGGCTCGCCCCCCAGGGGCGGGCGCGGCTGCGCGTCGAGATCGGCGCCGGGGCACGCTGCCGCTTCTCCTCCGACACCGGCGACGGCTTCCGTCCCTCCGGCCAGGTCTTCGCCGCCACCCCGTGGCGCTGGGTCGGTGCCCTGCTCGCACTGTTCGCCCTCGCACCCGCCGGCCAGGGGCACGCCGGCGCGGCCACGTTCACGCACTTCCGGATCACACCCTCCTGAGACCGCCCGCAGGCCCGTGGGGAGCCGCCATGACGCACCACCGGAGCAAGCGCTTGCCGAGACCGGGGCACGGCACGGCCGTGGCCGCCGCTCCCCGCCGGACGGACCGGCCGCACGGCTTCGCCTCCCTCGCCGGCGGCACCGCCGACGGGGCCCTTACCGTCACCGGCCGGGCCTCGTCCGCCCGATGCAGGGCGGCGCCCGGGCCCCGCCACCACGGGCCGGGCGCGGCGCCGAGGGCCCGCCCGCCGCGCCCGGGCGGCGCCCGGGCGGCGCCCGGTCGGCCCCGCACACCGTCACGGACCGCCTGCGCGGGCCGGGCGCCGCACCCGCTACTGAGGGCCGCGGGCCCGCACGGACCCCCGTACCTCCACCTCTCCGTTGGATCCAGAAGAAGAGAGCCGACCAATGAAGATCAGCATTCTCAGGAGCAGCACCGGCAGACGCCGGACACCGGCCGCCGTCGCCCTGGGCGCCGTGCTCGCGCTGACCGCCACCGCCTGCGGTGACGACGGCAGCGGCGGGGGCGGTGACGAGGGCGCCGAAGGCAGCGGCAAGGGAAAGATCGTCTTCTGGGACAACAACGGCGGTGTCCGCACCGGGATCTGGAAGGAGATCATCGCCGACTTCGAGAAGGCCAACCCGGACATCGACGTCCAGTACGTCGGGATCGCCTCCACCGAGTACCAGTCCAAGGTCGACACCGCCATCCAGGGCGGCGGTCTGCCGGACGTCGGCGGTGTCGGCGCGGCGATGCTCGCCGGTTTCGCCGCGCAGGGCGCGCTGGAGCCGCTGGACGACCGGTTCGGCGCGTCGTCGCTGAGCGGCGGACTCAACAAGGACATGGTCGAGTCGCTGAAGGCCGCCGGCGGCGACGACAAGCTGTACTCGGTCCCGACCTCCGCGAACAACGGCGTCCTGTACTACCGCACCGACCTGTTCGAGAAGGCGGGCCTGGACGAGCCGACGACCTGGGACCGGTTCTACGAGGCCGCCGAGAAGCTCACCAGCAAGGGCAGGAACGAGTTCGGGTACACCATCCGCGGTGGCGCCGGTTCCATCGCCCAGGCGCTGGACGCGATGTACGGGCAGTCCGGCATCACGTCCTTCTGGGACTCCAGCGGCGAGAAGACCACGGTCAACGACCCGAGGAACGTCGAGGCCCTGGAGAAGTACGCCGGGCTCTACAAGAAGGTCACCCCCGCCGCCGACCTGAACAACGACTTCACCAAGATGGTCGCGCAGTGGGACTCCGGCACGATCGGCATGCTGAACCACAACCTGGGCTCCTACCAGGACCACGTGAAGGCGTTCGGGGCCGACGGGTTCCGGGGCATCCCGCAGCCGACCGGACCGGACGGCAAGCGGGTCCAGGTCTCCAACCCGGTGGACGGGCTGGGCCTGTTCAAGAGCTCCAGGAACAAGGAGGCCGCCTGGAAGTTCATCGAGTTCGCCCTCTCCCACGAGGAGAACTCGAAGTTCAACGAGTCGGCGGGGCAGGTGCCGGCGAACCTGGACGCGGCGAAGGACCCGTGGATCGAGAAGGCCGAGCCGACGAAGCTGGCCGCGCAGGCGCTGAGCGACGGCTCGACCACGATCGTGCAGCTGCCGTACTACCTGCCCGACTGGAACACCATCTCCAAGGCGGACAACGAGCCGAACTTCCAGAAGGTGCTGCTCGGGAAGATGAGCGCGAAGGACTTCCTGGACACGATGGCCGGGCAGCTGAACGAGGCGCAGGCCGAGTGGAACCAGCAGAACGGATAGGCGCCCCGGGTTCCGCCGCGGGACGGCCCGTGCTCCGCGGACCGTCCCGCGGCGGGACGCGCGGTTCCCCGCGCCCCCGAGGACCTCCCCGGGCCCCGGCCACCTGGCCGGAGGCCACCGCGCGACACCCCGACGAAGAAGGAAGAGAGCCGCACCGTGAACGCACATGTATGGCATGGGCATGCCATGAAAAGGGCCGTCGTGCTGGCCGGCTGCACCGCCCTGGTGCTGTCCCTGGCCGACACCGGCGCCCGGGCCGGCGGCCGCGACCCCGGCCGCGAGGTCCTCGGCGCGCGCGACGGCTGGGCCTCCGAGGGCACGGGCACGACGGGCGGTTCGGCCGCCGACGCCGCGCACGTCCACACGGTCACCACCTGGGAGGAGTTCCGGACCGCCCTCCGGGACGGCGGATCCGCGCCCAGGATCATCAGGGTCAAGGGCATGATCGACGCCGTCTCGCAGGGCTGCGAGGCGTTCGAGGCCGAGGGGTACGACTTCCGCAAGTACCTCGCCGCCTACGACCCCGCCGTCTGGGGCCACGACACACCGGTCAGAGGCGAGCAGGAGGACCTGCGGGCCGCCTCCGCCGCCCGGCAGGAGGCGGCCGTCACGGCGGACGTCCCCGCCGACACCACCATCGTCGGCGTCGGGAAGCGCTCCGGCATCCGCGGCGGCAGCCTCCGGATCAAGGGCGTCGACAACGTCATCGTCCGCAACCTGACCATCGAGGCCCCGGTCGACTGCTTCCCCCAGTGGGACCCGACCGACGACAACGGGACCGGCGCCTGGAACTCCGAGTACGACGGCGTGGTCGTCCACGGCTCCGCCCACGTGTGGATCGACCACAACACCCTCACCGACGGCCGGTACCCCGACAGCGGCCTGCCGGCCTACTTCGGCAAGACCTACCAGCGGCACGACGGCCTGCTCGACGTCGTACGCGGCGCCGACCGGGTCACCGTGTCCTGGAACTCCTTCCGGGACCACGACAAGACCATACTGATCGGCAACAGCGACGGCGCCGCCGCCACCGACACCGGGAAGCTGAGGGTCACCCTCCACCACAACCGCTTCGAGGGGATCGTCGAGCGGGCGCCGCGCGTGCGGTTCGGTCAGGTCGACTCGTACAACAACCACTTCGTGGTCACCAAGGACCAGAAGTGGGGCTACGTGTACGGCATCGGCAAGGAGTCCCGGCTCGTCGCCGAGCACAACGCCTTCACCCTGGCGCCGGGGATCAGCCCGGCGAAGATCTTCAAGAAGTGGAGCGAGGCGCCGGTCACCGCCGGGAACAACCACGTCAACGGCAGGATCGTCGACCTGGTCGCCGTGCACAACGCGGAGATCCCGGCCGAGACGCTCCGGTCCGGCGCCGGCTGGACCCCGGCCCTGCGCACCGAGGTGGACCCGCCGAGGGCGGTCCCGGGCATCGTCGGTGCCCGCGCGGGCGCCGGACGCGTGTGCTGACGTTCCCCCGAACCGGCCGGGGCGGCCCGCCCCGCACCCCCGGCCGGGGCGGCCCGCCCCGCACCCCCGGCCGGGGCGGCCCGCCCCGCACCTCCGGCCGGGCCGCGCCCGCCCCGGCCACCGGCCCGCCTCGATCCGCCCCGGCCACCGGTCCACCCCGATCCGGCCACCGGTCCCCCCGCCCCGCACGAGTCGCACCGCCAAGGAGCAGCCGCATGCGCTCGCAGCCCCACCGCCCCCTGTCCCGCCGGTCCCTCCTCGTCGCGGGCGCCGCAGCGGGCGCCGCGTCCGGCCTCGCCCCGGGCCCCGCGTGGGCCGGCGCCCGGCCCCGCCCGTTCGGCCGGTTCGGTTCGCCGGCCGACCGCCGGGACCCGGGGACCCTGTACGTCCACCCCGCGGGCGCCGGCGACTTCACCACGGTCGCCGCCGCCGTGGCCGCCGCTACGGGGACCGGCCGCACCCTGGTCATCGCCCCGGGCGTCTACCGGGAGACGGTCGCCGTCGACGCCGGCCGCACCGGGATGACCTGGATCGGCGCCTCCGGCAACCCCCGGGACGTCGTCGTCGTGTACGACAACGCGGCCGGCACCCCCAAGCCCGGCGGCGGCACGTACGGCACCACCGGATCGGCCACCACCACCGTCCGGGCGGACGGCTTCACCGCCCGCTGGATCACCTTCGCCAACGACTGGCTGCGCGCCGACCACCCGGACGTCACCGGCACCCAGGCCGTCGCGATCAAGGTGCAGGGCGACCGCTCGGCCTTCCACCACTGCCGCTTCCTCGGCCACCAGGACACCCTCTACGCCGACTCCCTCGCCCTGACCGCCTTCGCCCGCCAGTACTACTCCCACTGCTACGCCGAGGGAGACGTCGACTTCGTCTTCGGCCGGGCCACGGCGGTCTTCGAACACTGCCACTTCCGGACCCTGGACCGCACCGACCTGGACGGCGCCCCGTACGGTTTCGTCTTCGCGCCCTCCACGGCGGGCGCCAACCCGCGCGGCCACCTCGTCACCGGCAGCCGCGTGAGCAGCGAGGCCCCCGACGGCCACTACAAGCTGGCCCGCCCCTGGGTGCCCGGCTCCGACCGCACCGCCCGGCCGATGCTCGTCGTCCGGGAGACGTGGCTGGGCCCCGGCATCGACGCGGTCGCGCCCTACGCCGCCATGTCGGACGCCTTCCCCTGGCAGGACCAGCGGTTCGCCGAGTACCGCAACACCGGCCCGGGCGCGGTCGTCACCGTCCCCGGGAACCGGCCGCAACTCACCGCGGAGCAGGCCGCGTCGGCGACCCGCGCGGACTGGCTCGGCGACTGGCGGCCGTGGAAGGAGGCGTGCTGAGCGGGCTCGTCGGGGGAAACCTGCCCGGCTTCCACGCCGTCCTGAAGGACGAACTGACCTTCCCGCTCGCCTGGGGGACCTCACCGGTCCGCGACTTCCGGGCCTGGCGGCGCGCCGCCCGGGCCACCGTCGAGGAACACCTGCTCGTCGGACGGCAGGACGGCACCCCCTACGCCCCCGAGTACACCGGTCTCTCCCGAGGCGACGGGTACACGCGGGAGCTGGTGACCGTCTCCCTCACCCGCTACGAACGCGTCCGCGGCGCCCTGCTCACCCCGCGCGGCCCGGGGCCCTTCCCCGCCGTCCTGCTCCTGCACGACCACGGGGCCAGGTTCGACATCGGCAAGGAGAAACTCGTCCGGCCCTGGTACGACGACACCCGCCTCGCCTCCGCGCGGGCCTGGGCCGACCGGTGCTTCAGCGGCCGGTTCGTCGGCGACGAACTGGCCCGGCGCGGCCATGTGGTGCTGTGCCTGGACGCCCTCGGCTGGGGCGACCGCGGGCCTGTCGCCTACGACCAGCAGCAGGCCCTGGCGAGCAACCTCCACCACCTCGGCTCCTCCCTCGCCGGGCTCATGGCGCGCGAGGACGAGCGCGCCGCCGCCTTCCTCGCCGGCCTCGACCGGGTGGACCGGCGCCGGGTCGCGGCCGTCGGGTTCTCCATGGGCGCCTACCGCGCCTGGCAGACCGCCGCGCTCAGCGACCACGTCGCGGCCGCCGCGAGCGTGTGCTGGATGACCGGTCTGAAGGAGATGATGGTGCCCGGCAACAACACGCTGCGCGGGCATTCGGCGTACTGCACGCTCCACCCCGGGCTCGCCCGGCACCTGGACATTCCCGACGTGGCGAGCATCGCCGCACCCAGACCGATGCTGTTCTTCCACGGCGGGCGGGACCCGCTGTTCCCCGCCGACGGCGTGCGCGTCGCGCACGACAGACTGCGTGCCGTCTGGCGTTCGCGCCACGCCGGGGAACGGCTGCGGCTGAAGACGTGGCCGGACCTCGGCCACGTCTTCACCGACCGCATGCAGGACGAGGTCTTCGCCTGGCTGGACGAGGTCCTCGCCGGTCCCGCGCGGGCCTGACCGGCTCCGTGGACGACGCACGCGCCGAGCGGGCCGGGCCCGCCCCTGTGCCACCGGCACCCCGGCCGTCCGGCCGGCCGGCGCCACGGCCGCGTACACGGCGCGCGGGGCGGACGG
Organism: Streptomyces sp. NPDC052701; assembly: GCF_040678355.1. NCBI lineage: Bacteria > Bacillati > Actinomycetota > Actinomycetes > Kitasatosporales > Streptomycetaceae > Streptomyces > Streptomyces sp. NPDC052701. Next base: position 141 of record NZ_JBFATO010000003.1, on the reverse strand, counting down.
TCCACCGCCGCCGCGGCGTCCCGACGAAGGGGTCCACGGCCCTCGGCGCCGCCGTGCGCGGGCGCCGCGCGGGAACGCCCCCGCGGCGGCCCCGGCCGGCCACCTGCGCCTCACTGGATCCGGCGCTCCGGCTCCTCTTCC
>NZ_JBFATO010000002.1:288003-434882 GCF_040678355.1 Streptomyces sp. NPDC052701 | reverse complement strand
GCACCAGCGTCCTCTTCGCCATGCTCCGCGACGGAACCTTCTACGAACCGAGGAGCCCTCGCGTCGCTTGACGAAAGACATAGAGGCACCCCCCCGCCGGTGCCCGTCGACCTCGACGCCGTCGGGGTCCTCATTTGAGCCAAATCTGAGGTTACCGCCCCCCTGCTGACAACCCCTCACCAATTTCTCTCCCGGTGCGCTCACCGCGCTGGTGGACGTGACTGGCTCGGCACGCTGGAGGCGACGTTTCGACAGCCCTCGGAGCAAGGCCGAGAGGCTCTGGGACCGCTGGGGGCCTATCGCCGCGTGCAGAGATCACCGCTACCGCTCATCGATAAGCGCTGGTCAGCCCCCTCTCATTTTCAGTGACCCGAACTCGCGCTACTTCGACGTCCGTAAAAGTGATAGTGCGCAGGTCAGAGACCTTGTCACCTCTCATTTTCAGCGGCGGCCCTCACCCCGTACGCCGGGCAGACCCCCGGTGGACAGGGGGGATATCCCCAGTGCGGCGGCTCCCTCCCGCTCCCTACCGTGGTCGCATGACCGGAATGGAAGCGCGGGACACCGAGCTGAAGAAGGAACTCGACGCCACCTTGCGGGCCCGCGGGGAACTGGGCGAGGAGTACGAGTCCGCGCTGGTCGACTCGTTCCTGGAGAAGGTGGAGCAGCGCATCGACGGCGCGGTCGAGCGCCGGGTGCGCCGGCAGCTCGCCGAGCAGCAGATGACGGTGGCCCGGGACTCGCGCGCGCCGCGGGCGACGGACACCTGGGGCGAGCGCTTCGGCTTCGGGATCGTCTCCCTCGTCCTGGCGGTCCCGCTGTCGGCGATCGGCGGGGGCGTCGCCGACCTGCCCGGTCTGCTCGCCGCCTGGGCCGGCATCGTCGGCGTCAACGTGGTCCAGGCTGCCCGGACCCACCCCCACCTCTTCCGGCGCCGCTCCTCCCGGGACGGCGACTGGGACGTCTGAGCGCCGGCCGTTCACACCTGCCGCGTCGGCAGCGCGACGATCTGCCGCAGGTTGACCCGGCGCGGCCGGCTCGTCGCGTACGCCACCAGGTCGGCGAGTTCCTCGGCGGACAGCGCGCCCACCGCGTCCAGCATGTCCTGCACCTGCCGCGCCAGCTCCGCGTCGCCGATGTGCGAGCGCAGCTCGCTCTCGACGAACCCCGGCTCGATGTTGGTGACCCGCACGTCCCGCGGCCCGAACTCGCTGCGCAGGGACTGCGACAGGTGGGTGACCGCCGCCTTGGTCGCGCCGTAGACGGCGTAGTTCGGGAACACCAGGTGCGCGGCGACGGACGAGATGTTCACGATGTCCGCCGTACGGCCGTCCGCCGCCGCCTCCACCAGGTCGCCGCCGAAGGCGCCGACGACCCGCAGCACACCGGCGACGTTGGTGTCGAGCATCCGCTGCCACTCGTCGGCGCGGCCGGCGTCGACCGGGTGGGGCAGCATGACCCCGGCGCAGTTGACGACCAGGTCGACGGGTCCGTACGCCGCGTGGATCCGGTCGGCGGCGGCCGCCACGGACGCGTCGTCGGTGACGTCCGTGACGACGGCCAGCGCCTGCCCGTCCCCGGCGCGGATCTTCTCGGCGACCGCCGACAGCCGCTCACCGCGCCGGGCCAGCAGCGCCACCCGGGCTCCGCGTGCCGCCAGCAGCACGGCGACGGCCTCCCCGATCCCGCTCGCGGCTCCGGTGACGACGGCGGTGCGGCCGGCCAGGTTCTCGTACGGCATCGAGTGCTCCCTACAGGTTCGCCGGGGCGTCTCCCCGGCCTCGCCCACCACCCTCGGCGCCGTCGGCCGCCGCACCCAGGGATGCGTTCTTCCTGGGTCTGCCGGTACCAGGTTCGCGGGCCGCCGCTCCTTTAGGCTCGCGTCCATGAACGGGGAACTGGGGAACTTCCTGCGCTCGCGCCGCGCCCGCATCCGGCCGGAGGAGGTGGGGCTGCCCTCCTACGGCCGCCGCCGGGTGCCCGGCCTGCGCCGCGAGGAGGTGGCGCTGCTGGCCGGGGTGAGCGTCGACTACTACGTGCGGCTCGAACAGGGCCGCGGTCCCGGGAGTGCCTCCCGGACGGGGTCCGGGGGAGTCTCGGACGCCGTGCTGGACGCGGTCGCGCGCGTGCTGCGGCTGGACGACGCGGAGCGCGCGTACCTGCGCGCGATCGCCCGCCCGCACCGCCGGGCCGCCTCCCGCGGTCCGGCCGCCTCCGGGGTCCGTCCGGGCGTCCGGCTGCTGCTGGAGGGCATGGACCGCAACCCGGCGTACGTCCTGGACCACCGCATGGACGTGCTGGCCTGGAACGCCCTCGCCGACGCGGTGGTCGGCCTCGGCGGCACGGCCGCCCCCGGCGGCCGCAGCCTCCCGCGCCGCGTCTTCCTCGACCCCGCCGCGCGCGACCTGTATGCCGACTGGCCCGCGATCGCCGCCCAGACGGTCGCCCACCTCCGCATGAACGCGGGCCACCACCCCGACGACCCCGCCCTGGGCGCACTGGTCGGCGAACTCTCCCGGCGCAGCGAGGACTTCCGCCGCCTGTGGGCCGATCACCTGGTCAGGCCCTGCGAGTACGGCGTGAAGCGCGTCCGGCACCCGGTCGCGGGCCTGTTCACCCTCCCCTACGAGACCCTCACGGTCCCGGCGGCGCCGGAGCAGACGATCGTCGTCTACACCCCGGAACCGGGCTCGGAGACGGCGGAACGACTGGCCCTGCTGGGCAGTTGGGCCTCGGCCGTCCCCGGCGCCGCGGAACGCGCCTGAGGGGACCGCGCGTCGGGGGACGCGGGGCGCGGGGCACCGCGCGGACGGCCGTCCCGCCCGGCGAAGCGGCCACCGGGGGCCGCGCGAAGAGGTGCGCGGGGACCGCCGCACCCCCGTTGCCGGGGGGCGGGACGACGGCGGTCCCCGCGGGGGACGCGGGCCGGGTCAGGCCGGGCTTGCGCGTCCGTGGCGTCCGTGGAGGTCCGGGAGCCGCTCCGGAGGTCCTGTGACGCCGTTCGGCGCCGGCCCGGGCGGGGAGCCGCTCCCGCCCCTGCCGGCACCCACCAATCTGCCGGACGCGTGTTAAGCCGGTGCTGCGCGGACGTGACGCGCTCGTACCACTTCCGCGGAGTGCCCGAAGATCACGTACGCCGCGCGTTCACCGCGGACACCGGCGGTCCACCGCGAACTCGCCGTCACTTCCCCGTCTTGGCGAGGAAGGCCAGCAGGTCCTGCCGGCTGACCACGCCGGTCGGCTTGCCCTCGACGAGGACGATCGCCGCGTCCGCCCTGCCCAGCACCGCCATCAGGTCCGCGACCGGCTCACCGGAGCCGACCTGCGGCAGCGGCGCGGACATGTGCTTCTCCAGCGGGTCGTCGAGGGAGGCCTTCTTGCTGAACAGCGCGTCCAGCAGCTCCCGTTCCACCACCGAGCCGACGACCTCGGCGGCCATCACGTCCGGGTGGCCGGCGCCGGGCTTGACGACCGGCATCTGGGAGACGCCGTACTCGCGCAGCACCTCGATGGCCTGGCCGACCGTCTCCTCCGGGTGCATGTGGACGAGGGAGGGCATGCCGTCCTCCTTGTCGTCGAGCACGTCGCCGACGCGGGCGCTGGGGCCCTCGTCCTCCAGGAAGCCGTAGTCGGCCATCCACTCGTCGTTGAAGATCTTGCTGAGGTAGCCGCGCCCGCTGTCCGGCAGCAGCACCACCACGACGTCGTCGGGACCGAGCCGCTCGGCGACCCGCAGCGCCGCCACGACCGCCATGCCGCAGGAGCCGCCGACCAGCAGGCCCTCCTCCTTGGCCAGGCGCCGGGTCATCTGGAAGGAGTCCTTGTCGGACACGGCGACGATCTCGTCCGCGACCGTGCGGTCGTAGGCGGAGGGCCAGAAGTCCTCACCGACGCCCTCGACGAGGTACGGCCGCCCGGATCCGCCGGAGTAGACGGACCCCTCGGGGTCGGCGCCGACGACCCGCACCCGGCCCTCGCTGACCTCCTTCAGGTAGCGCCCGGTCCCGGAGATGGTGCCGCCGGTGCCGACGCCGGCCACGAAGTGGGTGATCCGCCCCTCGGTCTGCTCCCACAGCTCGGGACCCGTGGAGTGGTAGTGCGACAGCGGGTTGTTCGGGTTGGAGTACTGGTCGGGCTTCCACGCGCCCGGCGTCTCGCGCACCAGCCGGTCGGAGACGTTGTAGTACGAGTCGGGGTGCTCCGGGGCCACCGCCGTCGGGCACACGACCACCTCGGCCCCGTACGCGCGCAGCACGTTGATCTTGTCCGTGGACACCTTGTCGGGGCACACGAAGATGCACTTGTACCCCTTCTGCTGCGCCACGATGGCCAGTCCCACTCCGGTGTTCCCACTGGTCGGCTCGACGATCGTGCCGCCCGGCCGCAGCTCGCCGCTGCGCTCGGCAGCCTCGATCATGCGCAGGGCGATGCGGTCCTTCACGGAGCCGCCGGGGTTGAAGTACTCCACCTTGGCCAGGACGGTCGCCCTGATGCCCTGGGTCACGCTGTTGAGCCGCACCAGCGGGGTGTTGCCGACGAGGCTGATCATCGAGTCGTGGAATTGCACCGTTGTCTCCGGATGCTGCAAAAGATGTGGTCGTAGTGGTTCCGCCAGCCTAGGCCCTGTCGCCGGGTTCCCGTGGTCCGCCCGGACGGGTCCCGCCCCGCCGGTGACCCGTGACGGTCGTTCACCGTGCGTTGCGATTGGGCGACGCCCTGTACGGGGCAAGCACTGGGTGTAGGGGTTCGAGGAGGTGGCGGCGACGCATGACGAGCATGTCGAGGGCGAGGGTGGCCCGGCGGATCGCGGCCGGCGCGGCGTACGGCGGCGGGGGGATCGGCCTGGCCGGTGCGGCCGCCGCGGGGCTGCTGCTGGCCGAGGCGCATCTGGCGCGGCGCCGGGTGGGGGTCAACACGTCTCCGCACGTACCGAACGCGCAAGGGCTGTACGGCCGTGGCTACGCCGTGCCCGGTGAGCCGCCCCTGAGGCTGGCCATGCTGGGCGACTCTACGGCCGCGGGCCAGGGGGTGCACCGGGCCGGGCAGACGCCGGGGGCGCTGCTGGCCTCGGGGGTCGCGGCGATCGCGGAGCGGCCGGTGGAGCTGCGTTCGGTCGCGCTGCCCGGGGCGCGCTCCGACGACCTGGACCGTCAGGTGGCGCTGGCGCTCGCGGACCCCTCCCGCGTACCCGACATCTGCGTGATCATGGTCGGCGCCAACGACGTCACCCACCGCATGCCGCCGACCCGCTCGGTGCGGCACCTGTCCTCGGCGGTACGGCGGCTGCGTACGGCCGGCGCGGAGGTGGTCGTCGGCACCTGCCCCGACCTGGGCACGCTCGAGCCGGTGCAACAGCCGCTGCGCTGGCTGGCCAGGCGGGCCTCCCGCCAGCTGGCCGCCGCCCAGACGATCGGCGCCGTCGAGCAGGGCGGCCGCACGGTGTCGCTGGGCGACCTGCTGGGCCCCGAGTTCGCGGCGAATCCGCGCGAGCTGTTCGGCCCCGACAGCTACCACCCCTCCGCCGAGGGCTACGCGACCGCGGCGATGGCGATCCTGCCGACGGTGTGCGCCGCCCTCGGCCTGTGGCCGGCGGAGGAGGAGCGCCCGGACGCCTCCCGCCGCGAGGGCTTCCTGCCGGTGGCCAGGGCGGCGGCCGAGGCCGCGCGGGAGGCCGGCACGGAGGTCACGGCGGCGATGCCGACCGGGCCGCGGGGGCCGTGGGCCCTCCTCAAGCGCCGCAGGCGGCGCCGGCTGCCGGAGCCGGAGCCCGCCGCGCCGTCGGCCTGAAGGGCCCGGCGAGGGGTACCCGGGCGGCGCCGCCGGGTGCCCGGCGCCGTGCCGGGAGCCGGCGGGTCCACCACGGACAGGGAAAAAGCAAGCGCTTAGAAAACTGCGGCCAGGGTCACACCCCACCACCCGTGACCCGGCCCGTACGTACGGGTAACTTCCAATCAGCCCTGCCCGACCACCCGGTATGCCCTGGAGCCGTGATGCCCGAAGCCGTGATCGTCTCTGCCGCCCGCTCCCCCATCGGCCGCGCCTTCAAGGGCTCCCTGAAGGACCTGCGCCCGGACGACCTGACCGCCACCATCATCCAGGCGGCCCTCGCCAAGGTCCCCGAACTGGACCCGAAGGACATCGACGACCTGATGCTCGGCTGCGGCCTGCCCGGCGGCGAGCAGGGCAACAACCTCGGCCGCATCGTCGCCGTGCAGATGGGGATGGACCACCTCCCCGGCTGCACCGTCACCCGCTACTGCTCCTCCTCGCTGCAGACCTCCCGCATGGCCCTGCACGCCATCAAGGCCGGCGAGGGCGACGTCTTCATCTCGGCGGGCGTCGAGACGGTCTCCCGCTACGCCAAGGGCAACTCCGACAGCCTCCCGGACACGCACAACCCGCTGTTCGCCGAGGCCGAGGCCCGTACCGCGCAGGTCGCCCAGCAGGAGGGCACCACCTGGCACGACCCGCGCGAGGACGGCCTGCTGCCCGACCCGTACATCGCCATGGGCCAGACCGCCGAGAACCTGGCCCGCTGGAAGGGCGTCACCCGCCAGGAGATGGACGAGTTCGGCGTCCGCTCGCAGAACCTGGCCGAGGAGGCCATCAAGAACGGCTTCTGGGAGCGGGAGATCACCCCGGTGACCCTCCCCGACGGCACGGTGGTCTCCAAGGACGACGGCCCGCGCCCCGGCGTCACCATGGAGGGCGTCGCCGGCCTCAAGCCGGTCTTCCGCCCCGACGGCCTGGTCACCGCCGGCAACTGCTGCCCGCTCAACGACGGCGCCGCCGCGCTCGTCATCATGAGCGACACCAAGGCCCGCGAGCTCGGCCTCACCCCGCTCGCCCGGATCGTCTCCACCGGTGTCTCGGGCCTGTCCCCCGAGATCATGGGCCTGGGCCCGGTCGACGCCTCCCGGCAGGCGCTGCGGCGGGCCGGTCTGACCATCGACGACATCGACCTGGTCGAGATCAACGAGGCGTTCGCGGCGCAGGTCATCCCGTCCTACCGCGACCTGGGCATCCCGCTGGAGAAGCTCAACGTCAACGGTGGCGCCATCGCCGTCGGCCACCCCTTCGGCATGACCGGCGCCCGCATCACCACCACGCTGATCAACTCGCTCCAGTACCACGACAAGCAGTTCGGCCTGGAGACGATGTGCGTCGGCGGCGGCCAGGGCATGGCCATGGTCATCGAGCGCCTCAGCTGAGCGCTCCGGCCGCAGCCGGACGGTAGCCGTCGCGGCACCGACGGTGAAGCTTGGGCCCGGAACCCCGGAAACGCCAGGGTTCCGGGCCGTTTTGTGACTCAATCGCCCCCAGGATGTGACCTATCTCCCTCGCCCTGTGGATCGCGCAGGTCAGAGCCGTGCGCCCCCTGCGCCCACCCTGAGCGGGCTGTCCGATTCGTGACGTTACGCACTGACAGCGGGTTAGTCCGCCCTTCAAGCTGATGTAGGAAGTCGGGGTCGACTTTGAACCGGGAGTACGTCAGTGAGCGCCTTGCCGATCGCCTTGCTGGTCACCACGGCCGCCACGGGCGCCGTGGGGGTCGCCGTCCTGCGCACGCTCATGGTGCTGCGCCGCCAGGTCGCGGCGCTCCACACGGAGCTGGCGCGCAGCCGTGCCGCCGCCACCCGTGCCCACCTCCCCGCCGCCCGCACCACCGCCGACGCCCACGAGATACGGGCCGCCGTGGCCGAGGCGCTCGCCGAGGAGCGGGAGCGGGAGCTGGCCGAGGCGCGGGCGTTCTGGGCCGCCCAGGAGGCCCGTGACGCCTCCGACGCACCCTCCCTGCTGGGCCAGGTGGACGTCGAGCTGTTCCTGCCGCGGCCGGCCGATTTCGCGGGCCTGGAGCCGGTCGCCGAGCCGGGCGCGGACGCCGACGGCCTCTCCTCCAAGGACCTGGTGCAGGAAGGCGCCCCCAGCGAGTCCCCGGAGCTGGCCGCGGCCCGCCGCCGCCACCCCTCGCACCCGGATTTCGCGCCGGCCTCGTCCCCGGCCGTGAACGACCACGAGCGCACGGCCGCCACCCTGGAGCAGCTGGCCGCCTCCCGCGTCGAGCTGACCGACGTCCGCCCCGGCCCGCTGGGCACCCTCGACGTCTACGTCTTCGCCGACGGCACGACCCTGTGCATGACGCCGGGCCACCGCGAGACGGCGGAGCGCCTGGCCGCCGCGGTGCGCGCCGGCCGGACCCCGGTGCTGCTGGGCGGTTCGGGGGTCTCGGGGGCGTACACCCTGACCTTCGCGTGCGGCGAGGAGAACGTGTACGTCCTGGCCGACAGGGTCGTCGCGTCCCGGTAGGGGGCGCCCGCCGCCCCGAGCGGCACGGGGCCGCGGGGAGGGCGCACGGGCCGCCCGCCGCGCCCCGCCCTCAGACGCCCGCCCGCTTCTGCGCCTCCTCCACCAGCTCCACGGCCCGGGCCAGCCCCGCCTCGTCGTCCGAGTTCCCCAGCACCAGCGCCAGGTCGTGCCCGGCGACGGTGACCTGGTCGGCCGCGGCGAACATCCCGGCGTCCGGCATCTCCCGCGGCTCCCGCCCGGGGTCCTCGATCCGCTGGGACCACCGCGCCAGTTCCCTGGCCAGCTGCAGGGCCTCGGCGGCGGCGCCCCGCTGCAGCCGGCTCTGCGGCGCGGCCCTCAGGCGGTCGGCGAAATGCTCCACTGCGCGGATGAGAGGCGTCGTATCAAGCACGCGGCGAGCCTACGCACCGCACCGGGACTGTTGCCAACGCGCGAAGACTCGGGCACGGTGACCTGAAGGACCGGCTTACACCCCATACGTCCGGAGGCGCCGATGTCCCAAGTCTTCTCCGAGGAGACCCACCGCAACCTGCTCGCCCGCATCCCCCACTGCACCGGTCGTGCCATCACCGACTGGCTGCGCACCGTCGAGGAAGGCCCCGCCCTCCGCTTCGAGGAGAGGGTCAGCTGGCTCCGTCACGAGCACAATCTCGCCTACGGCCACGCCAAGGCGATCATCCACGAGTACGACCTGAGGAGGGCCGCGCGCAAACTGCTCTAGGCGCGCACCACCGTCCGGGTGCGCACCGCCCGGACGCGCGCACGGCCCGGACGACGACGAAGGGCCCCGGAAGGATCCGGGGCCCTTTCACGTGGGCCGGGCGCGCCGGCGGGACGGCCGGCCGCCCGCCGCTAGTCGTTGCTGTTGAGGATCGAGATGAGCCTGAGGAACTCGAGGTAGATCCACACCAGCGTCAGCGTGAGGCCGAAGGCCGCCAGCCAGGCCTCCTCGCGCGGAGCGCCGTAGGCGACACCGTCCTCGACCTGCTTGAAGTCCAGGGCGAGGAAGCAGGCGCCGAGGATCACGCCGATGACGCCGAAGACGACACCGAGGGCGCCGCTGCGGAAGCCGAGGCCGTCGCCGCCGCCGAACACCGCGAACAGCAGGTTCACGGTCATCAGCAGGATGAAGCCGAGCGCGGCCGCCATGACGAAGCCGTAGAAGCGGCGGTTGACGCGGATCCAGCCCGCCTTGTAGGCGACCAGCACACCGGCGAAGACCGCCATGGTGCCGATCACGGCCTGCATGGCCGCACCGTCGGCGATGCGGTTGTCGACGATGTTGGAGACGACGCCGAGGAAGACGCCCTCGAACGCCGCGTACGTCAGGATCAGCGCCGGGGAGGCCTTGCGCTTGAAGGACTGCACGAAGGCCAGCACCATGCCGATCAGCGCGGCACCGATGCCGATGCCGTAGCTGCGGCCGATGCTGGCGTCGTCGATCGGCAGCAGAGCCCAGGAGAGCGCGGCCGTGAGGACGAGCACGCCGAGCGTGCTCGCGGTGCGCACCACGACGTCGTCGATGGTCATCCGGCCGGCGGTGGCCGGGGCCTGCGGCGGCGCGCCGTACTGCAGGTCCTGCTGGGCGTAGGGGTTCTGCGCGTACGGGTTGCCGGCCGGCTGGGCGTACGGGTTGCCCTGCGTGGCGACAGCGGGACCCCCGGCCTGCGGCGCGGTGTTGAAGCCCGCGTAGCCGTTGTCGCGGCTGAACCCCCGTCGCGAGAAGACCGGGTTTCTGCTCCTCATTTCACTCCTCCATGGCCACACAGCATGGCCTTGGCTCAAGAGTAATAGGTAGGCAAAGGATTGACCCTAGTGCTTGGGGAGGATCTTTCCCTCGTCATGCTGCGCAACACGCTACGCCGCTGCGTGATTCCCCTCACCGGCGGACATCCGCCATGACCGTCCCGGTACACGCCCGGGACCGGCCGGTGACCGGCGGCCCCGCCGTCACCCGAACGGGAAGCCGGTGTAGCACTCGGCGAGATCGGTCTCGGCCGCGCGGGAGGAGACGATCCGCTCCAGGCGGGCGAGCTGGATGCGGTCCTCGAAGCCGGTGGCGTCCGGGGCGCGGTGCAGCAGCGTCGTCATGTCGTACGAGAACCGCTCGGCCTGCCAGACCCGGCGCAGGCAGCTCCCGGAGTAGGCGTCCAGCAGCTCCGGCGATCCGGTCCGCTTCTCGTGGGCGAGGGCCCGGGCGAGGGTGACGGCGTCCCCGACGGCCAGGTTCAGCCCCTTGGCCCCGGTGGGCGGCACGATGTGCGCGGCGTCGCCGGCGAGGAAGAGGCGGCCGTGGCGCATGGGCTCGTGGACGAAGGAGCGCATGGGGGTGACCGACTTCTGGATGAGGGGGCCGCGCTTCAGGGTCCAGTCGTCGGCGGTCTCGAAGCGGCGCTCCAGCTCGTCCCAGATCTCCTCCTCGCCCCACTCCCCGGCGTCGGTGCCCTCGGGCACCTGGAGGTAGAGGCGCGAGACGAAGGAGCCGGCGGGGGGCGGAGCGGCCTGCCCGGAAGGGCGGTGGCGGGTGGCGGGCGGGCGCATGGAGAGCAGGGCGAAGCCGCGGTCGTGGCGGGCGTAGACGAGCTCGTCGTGCGAGGGCGGCACGTCGGCGAGGACGCCGAGCCAGGCGAAGGGGTAGGTGCGTTCGAAGACGCGGGCGAGACGGGCGGGGACGGCCCTGCGGGCCACGCCCCGGAAGCCGTCGCAGCCGACGGCGTAGTCGCACTCCAGGACGTCCTCGGTGCCCTGGTGCCGGAAGCGGATGCGCGGCCGGTCGGTGTCGGCGCCCTCGACGGCCAGCGCCTCGGCCTCGAACAGCAGCGGGCCGCCTTCCTCGGTCCGGAGGGCGATGAGGTCCTTGCAGACCTCGGTCTGGGCGTAGACGGTCACGGACCGGCCGCCGGTGAGGGCGGGGAGGTCGACGCGGTGGCGCCGTGCGGCGAAGCGCAGCTCGATGCCGTCGTGGCGCAGTCCCTCGCGGTCCATGCGCTCCCCGGCGCCGGCGGCGCGCAGCGCGTCCGCCGTGCCCTGCTCCAGGATCCCGGCGCGCTGGCGGCGCTCGACGTAGGCGCGGTCGCGGCTCTCCAGGACGACCGAGTCGATGCCGGCGTTGTGGAGCAGCCGGGCGAGGAGGAGCCCGGCGGGGCCGGCTCCGATGATGCCGACGGTGGTGCGCATCGGTCGCTCCCCCTTTGTTCGTGCAGTGAAATTTACTTCACTGCTTTCGACTGTGAGTTTCCGGCGCCGTACGGCCACTGTCAACGGATGTGCCGCGGGGTCCTCGACCGAGGAAACGGGGAAGAAGCGGAAGAAGCGAAAGAAGGGGAAGAAGCGGGGAAACGGTGCGACACCGAGGGGAACGGAAGCGGGAGGTGCCCGGAGCCGGACTCGAACCGGCACGCCCGCGAAGGGGCAGCGAGGTTTAAGCTCGCCGTGTCTGCATTCCACCATCCGGGCAGGCCATGGGCTCCGCATCGAGGTTCCGAGCCTATCGGGACGCTTCCTCCCAACAGCGTTCGGGCGGACCGATGTTGTCTTATTTTATTGAGGTCTGAGGGTGCGTCAGCACACGGAACAAGCCATCCGCACTTGCCAGTAGCCCTCCGCGCGGCGGTCGGCCGCGCATGCGGAATGACGGAATTTCACCGCCCGAACAAGGGCACTCCACCTGTTCTCGACATCACCCGCCCTCAGGGGCGCCCGTCATCCCCAGGTATGACACGGGCGCGCCCGGTCCCCCCGAAGTCGGCCCCGGGAACCGGAACAACGGCTGACTACACGGCGGGACACGGCCGGGACGATGGATCACACCAACCCGTGAACCGTCGTCCCGACAGGAGCGCCCTCCCGTGACCACCGCACCCACCGCCGACCGGACCACCGCCGTGGCCGCGCGCGCCACGGACCTGTCGAAGATCTACGGACAGGGCGAGACCCAGGTGGTCGCCCTGGACCGGGTCTGCGTCGACTTCCGGCAGGCCGAGTTCACCGCGATCATGGGCCCCTCCGGCTCCGGCAAGTCCACGCTGATGCACTGCGTGGCCGGGCTGGACACCTTCTCCTCCGGTTCCGTGCGCATCGGCGACACCGAACTGGGCTCCCTGAAGGACAAGCAGCTCACCAAGTTGCGCCGGGACAAGATCGGCTTCATCTTCCAGGCGTTCAACCTGCTGCCGACGCTGACGGCCCTGGAGAACATCACCCTCCCGATGGACATCGCGGGACGCAAGCCGGACCGGCAGTGGCTGGACTCGGTGATCGGGATGGTCGGTCTCGCGGACCGGCTCGGCCACCGGCCCTCCCAGCTCTCCGGCGGCCAGCAGCAGCGCGTGGCCGTGGCCCGGGCGCTGGCCTCCAAGCCGGAGATCATCTTCGGCGACGAGCCCACCGGGAACCTCGACTCGCGCTCCGGCGCCGAGGTGCTGGGCTTCCTGCGCAACTCCGTGCGCGAGCTGGGCCAGACGGTGGTGATGGTGACCCACGACCCGGTGGCGGCGGCCTACGCGGACCGGGTCGTCTTCCTCGCGGACGGCCGGATCGTGGACGAGATGAACCGTCCGACGGCGGACTCGGTGCTCGACCGCATGAAGCGGTTCGACGCACGGGGCCGCACCAGCTGACGCCCCCTCACCCCCCGCCGCCCCCACGTACGTCTGGACTTACGACACCCATGTTCCGTACCGCCTTGCGCAACGTGCTCGCGCACAAGGCCCGGCTCCTGATGACCGTGCTCGCCGTGATGCTCGGCGTGGCCTTCGTGTCCGGGACCCTGGTCTTCACCAACACGATCTCCGACGCCTACCGGAAGAGCTCCGCCAAGGGCTTCGACCAGGTCGACGTCGCCGTCCGCCCGAAGTACCGGGACGCCCGGGGCGACGAGGTCGGCAGGCTCAACGAGCTGGACCGGGCGGTGCTCGACGAGAGCGCCCGGGTGCCGGGGGCCGCGCGCGCCATCGGGATCGTCACCGGCTTCACCGCCATGGCCGACAAGGACGGCAAGCTGATCGGCGACGGCTTCCAGTCGCAGGGCGGCAACTACTGGGGTGCTAAGGACCCCCGCTACCCGCTGGTCGGCGGCCGCGCCCCGAAGGGCCGGGACGAGATCCTCATCGACTCCGAGACCGCCCGGCGCACCGGGTACGAGGTCGGCGACACCGTGCGCCTGTCGGTCGACGGCCCGGTGCTCACCCCGGAGATCACCGGCATCTTCATCACCGACGACGGCAATGTCGCCGCCGGCGGCAGCCTCGCCCTGTTCGACACGGCGACCGCCCAGCAGCTGTTCGGCAAGCGGGGCGTGTACGACGAGATCGCCGTCGAGGCGAAGCCGGGCGTGACGCAGGCCGCGCTCAAGGCCGAGCTGGACAAGGCGCTGCCGAAGGGCCTCGCGGAGACCACCACCGGCGAGCGGCTCGCCGACGACCAGGCGGAGGCGATCACCCGGTCGATGAGCGGTCTGCGCCAGGGACTGCTGGTCTTCGCCGGCATCGCGCTGTTCGTCGGCACGTTCATCATCGCCAACACCTTCACCATGCTGGTCGCCCAGCGCACCAGGGAGCTGGCGCTGCTGCGCGCGGTCGGCGCCTCGCGCCGGCAGGTGACGCGGTCGGTGCTGATCGAGGCGTTCGTGGTCGGCGCGGCCGCCGCCGTGACCGGGCTGCTGGCCGGCGTCGGCATCGGGGCAGGGCTGCGCTCGCTGCTGGAGTCGCTCGGGGAGACCGTGCCCGACGGGCCGCTGGTCGTCACCCCGGGCACGGTCGGCGCCGCCTTCGCGGTCGGCGTCCTGGTGACCATGCTGGCGGCGTGGCTGCCCGGCCGCCGGGCCGCGAAGATCCCGCCGGTGGCGGCGATGAGCAGCGTGCACGCCCAGGCCACGGCCAAGTCGCTGGTGCTGCGCAACACGCTGGGCGCGCTGTGCTCGGCCGCGGGCGTCGCGGTGGTGCTGGCGGCCACGACCATGGACGGCTCCGACGGGCAGGCCCCCATGGGTCTCGGCGCGGTGCTGCTGATCATCGGCGTGTTCATCCTGACCCCGCTGCTGTCCCGCCCGCTGGTCGCGGCCGCGGCGCCGGTCCTGCGCGCCTTCGGCACCGCGGGCAGGCTGGCCCGGCAGAACTCGGTGCGCAACCCGCGCCGCACGGCCGCCACCGCCTCCGCGCTGATGATCGGGCTCACCCTCATCACCGGCATGACGGTGATGGCGGGCAGCCTGCAGAAGTCCATCGACAAGATGGCGGCGGCCGCGATCCAGGCCGACTACGTGGTCTTCATGGCCAACGGCAACGAGCTGTCGCCCGACGTCGAGAGGAAGCTGAGCCGGACCGACGGCGTCACCGCCACCAGCCCGCTGCGCAACGCGCCCTCCCGCATCGACGGCGACACCGAGTACCTGACCGGCGTCGACGGCGCCACGATCGGCGAGCTGACCGACCTCGAGGTCGACGACGGCTCGTTCGAGGTCGGCGGCGCGCGGGTGGTCGCCGACACCGACACCGCCGAGGCACACGGCTGGAAGGCCGGTTCGAGCTTCACCGTCGCCTACGAGGACGGCGAGAAGCAGAGGCTGACGGTCGCCGGGGTCTACCGGGGCAACGAGATGATCCGCGGCATCATGATCGACACCGCGACCCTCGCCCCGCACGAGTCGGACCCGGCCGACATGCAGGTCATGGTGAAGACGTCGGACGGCGCCTCCGGGGCGGCGAAGGACCGGCTGGAGAAGGCCCTCGGCACCAACCCGGCGATCAAGGTCCAGGACAAGGAGGACATCTCCGACGAGATCGCGCAGATGTTCACGCTGATGCTGAACATGGTCTACGGCCTGCTCGCCATGGCGGTGATCGTCGCGGTCCTCGGCGTCATCAACACCCTGGCCATGTCCGTCTTCGAACGCTCCCAGGAGATCGGCATGCTCCGCGCGATCGGCCTGGACCGCAGGGGCGTCAAGCGGATGGTCCGCCTGGAGTCCCTGGTGATCTCCCTCTTCGGCGGGGTGCTGGGCATCGGCCTGGGCGTGTTCTTCGGCTGGGCGGCCGGCGAGCTGCTGGGCACCCGGATGGCGACCTACGAACTGGTCCTGCCCTGGGGCCGGATGGGCCTGTTCCTGCTGCTCGCCGCGGTCGTCGGCGTCCTCGCGGCGCTGTGGCCGGCCCGGCGGGCGGCGCGGCTGAACATGCTGCAGGCCATCAAGGCGGAGTAGGAACACGGCGACGGGCCCCGCTTCCCGAGGGAAGCGGGGCCCTTTCCTGTCTTCCTGTTCTCCCGTTCTCCCGTTCTCCCGCGGTCCGTGCCGCCGGGACCGTCAGGGCCGCCGGTTCCAGGTGCGGGAGCGCAGCGGCATGCCCGAGGTGCCGGACTCGGGGGTTTTGACGGCCAGGACCTGGTTGACGCCGATGCGGTTGCGTTCGAAGGCCAGGGCGGAGGCCGCCATGTACAGGCGCCAGACGCGGGCCCGGCCGGGGCCGGCGAGCTGCGCGGCCCGCCCCCAGCCGGCCTCCAGGTTGGCCACCCAGCGGCGCAGGGTGAGCGCGTAGTGCTCGCGGATCGACTCCACGTCGCGCACCTCGAAACCGGCGCGCTCCAGCAGCGTGACGGTGGTGCCGACGGGCTGGAGCTCGCCGTCGGGGAAGACGTAGGCGTCGATGAACGCGTTGACGTCGTACGCCGACTCGTCGCGCTGCGGGCGGCGGGCGATCTGGTGGTTGAGGAGCCGGCCGCCGGGCCTGAGGAGGAGGTGGAGGTCGCGGGCGTAGTCCAGGTAGCGGTCGGCGCCGACGTGCTCGGCCATGCCGATGGAGGAGATGGCGTCGTACGGCCCGTCGCGGACGTCCCGGTAGTCCTGGACGCGGATCTCCACCCGGTCGGTGAGCCCTTCGTCGGCGACGCGCTTGCGGGCGTAGGCGGCCTGCTCCTGGGAGAGGGTGATGCCGACGACGTCCACGCCGTGCTCGCGGGCGGCGTGGACGGCCATGGAGCCCCAGCCGCAGCCGACGTCGAGCAGCCGCTGACCGGGGCTCAGGCCGAGCTTGCGGCAGACGAGTTCCAGCTTGTCGCGCTGGGCTTCTTCGAGGGTGCTGTCCGGGGCCGGCCAGTAGGCGCAGGAGTACACCATGGAGGGGCCGAGCACGATCTCGTAGAAGTCGTTGCCGACGTCGTAGTGGTGGCTGATGGCGCGTCGGTCGCTGTGCCTGGTGTGCAGGCGGCGGCGGGGCCGGCGGGCCTCCTCGCGGGGCGGGGCGGGCGGCAGCGGCGGGCCGGCGAGCCGGACGAGTCCGCGCACGGCGGCCCGGAACTCCGGTTCGCGCAGGGCCTGGGCGAGGGTGCGGGCGTCCTCGCCGCGCTCCCAGACCAGGCCGGTGAGCAGGTCGAGAGCGGTGTAGAGGTCCCCGTCGACGTCGAGCTCGCCGGCGACCCAGGCGCGGGCGAGGCCCAGTTCGCCGGGTTTGAACAGCAGGCGGCGCAGGGCGCGGCGGTCGCGCACCACCAGGGCCGGCGCGTCCGGCGGACCCGCCACCGAACCGTCCCAGGCGCGGATGCGCATCGGGAGCGGGGCTCCCAGCAACTGTTCTGCGAGGCCCGTCAGCCGCGACGCGGCGTCTGGCATGGTGCACCACCTCCGTGACAGGTGATCCCGAATGTCCGACGCCTACGTAAACACCTCGGAGGGCCGGACGCAGTCCCGGCACGCGTCATGTCCGGGCAAAAGGTCCCCGCGTCGCGCGAGCGCCCCGCACGGCCCGGACCCGGTCGTGCCGGCGCCCGGCCCGGTCCCCGCGCCGGGGACGGCGGAACGCCGAAGGGGCCGCCCGCACCACGGATGGCGGGCGGCCCCTTCGGAAAGGAGGGGGGCTGACCTGGGGTCAGGAGGCCTTGGCCTTCTCCTCGGTCTTCTCCTTCGGCGCGGCGGCCACCGGGGCCGGCTTCGCGGCCTCGTAGAACTCCTCGCGCGGGGACTCGATGGCGCCCAGGGACACGACCTCGCGCTTGAGGAACATGCCGAGCGTCCAGTCGGCGAAGACGCGGATCTTGCGGTTCCAGGTCGGCATCGCCAGGCCGTGGTAGCCACGGTGCATGTACCAGGCGAGGCGGCCCTTGAGCTTGATCTTCGTCTTCTTGCCGAGGACGATCATCGCGACGCCCTTGTGCAGGCCGAGGCCCGCCACGGCGCCCTTGTTGGCGTGGCTGTACTCCTTCTGCGGGAAGCCCCGCATGCCGGAGACCACGTTGTCGCCGAGGACCTTCGCCTGGCGCAGGGCGTGCTGCGCGTTCGGCGGGCACCAGGCGTTCTCCACGCCGGCCTTGCGGGCGGCGAGGTCGGGCACCTGGGCGTTGTCGCCGGCGGCCCAGATGTAGTCCGTGCCCTTGACCTGGAGGGTGGGCTCGCAGTCGATGTGACCGCGGGGGCCGAGCGGGAGGCCGAAACGGGACAGGGCCGGGTTCGGCTTGACGCCCGCCGTCCAGACGATCGTGTCGGAGTCGACCTCGAGGCCGTTCTTCAGCACCACGTGGCCGTCGACGCAGGACTCCATGGAGGTGGAGAGGTAGACCTCGACGCCGCGGCCCTCGAGGTGCTCCTTGCCGTACTTGCCGAGCTTGGGACCGACCTCGGGCAGGATCTTGTCGGCGGCGTCGACGAGGATGAAGCGCATGTCCTCGCGGGACACGTTCTTGTAGTACTTGGCCGCGTCGCGGGCCATGTCCTCGACCTCGCCGATGGTCTCCGCGCCGGCGAAGCCACCGCCGACGAAGACGAAGGTGAGCGCCTTGCGGCGGATCTCCTCGTCCTGCGTGGAGTCGGCCTTGTCGAGCTGCTCGAGGACGTGGTTGCGCAGGCCGATGGCCTCCTCGATGCCCTTCATGCCGATGCCCTGCTCGGCGAGGCCGGGGATCGGGAAGGTGCGGGAGACCGCGCCCATCGCGACGACCAGGTAGTCGAAGGGCAGCTCGTACGCCTCGCCGACCAGGGGGGCGACCGTGGCGACCTTGCGGTCCTGGTCGATGGTGGTGACCCGGCCGGTGAGGACCTCCGCCTTGGGGAGCACGCGTCGCAGCGGGACGACGACGTGACGCGGGGAGATGCTGCCGGCGGCGGCTTCGGGGAGGAAGGGCTGGTAGGTCATGTACGACCGGGGGTCGACGACCGTGACGGTCGCCTCTCCGTAGCGCATCTTCTTCAGGATGCGCCGAGCTGCGTACAGGCCTACGTACCCACCGCCTACTACGAGGATCCTGGGACGCTCCGTGGTGCTCATGGCATCGAGTATCCACCCGCCCCAGGGGGGTGGCTCGTGCGCCCCTTCACAAGCTCCGCCAAGGGCTGTGTTACACTCCCGCGCTCACGTGACGGAGGTCATGGTGACGAACGGGAACCGGTGGTGTACGGCGGACCGTTGTCAATGCCTCGTGAGCAGCCTCTCCGGCCTTCCCGGCCGCTCGTGAGGGCCTTCGTCCGGCCGCCCGCGCGGCTCCGCCTGGACCCTCACCGAAGCCCCTTCTGAACGTGTTCAAGGGGGTGTTGTACCCCCAGAAGGGTCAACGGGCGGCTTTTCGCACCCCGCCCGGGCCGAATTCCTTGTGAAGAACTTCACGAACTTTCCCGGCGACCTGTCGCCAAGACCCCCGCGACACGCCCCCGCTCCTGCTCATCCGTCGTCCCGGGCGCCCGGCCGGGGGGCGGAGGGAACCCTCTGGGCGCCCCGGGAGACGGGCGGGGCGAGCCCCGGCCCGGCCCGCGGGGCCGGCGGGGAGACCCGGGTGCGCGGGGCCGGCGGGGAGACCCGGGTGCGCGGGCCGGGGCGAGGACGCCGCCGGCCGCCTCGGACGACGGACCAGGCGATGCCGTCGAGGGTCACCCACGAACGCGACTCCCGGCGGATGCCATGTGTACACGTGAACGCGTACACTGGCTTCATGACTGAGAACACCGTGACCGTACGGGAAGCCCGCGCGCACCTCGCCGACCACATCAACCGGGCTGAGGAAGGCGTCCCCACCGTCATCACGCGCAATGGCACTCCGGTGGCCGCCGTGGTGCCGATCTCGGACTTCGAAGCGTTGGAGGAGGCGGCCGACGTGATGTTGGCGCGTGAAGCCGAAGCGGTCCTGGCCGAGGGCGGCGCCACGGTGACGATGGCCGAACTGCTGGCGGACCTGTTCACCGAGCGGGACGGCGAGGCGGCGTGAAGTACGCCTTCCGGTTCACTGCGGCGGCACAGCGGCAACTGCGGGCCATCAGCCGGCCCGATGCCATGCGCATCCTGACCGCGCTGACCGCGCTCGGTGACGACCCGTACCGCCAGGACGCCGACGTCAAGAAACTCACCGGACCGTCGGGGCTCTACCGGCTCCGGGTCGGAAGCTACCGGGTCGCCTACCAGATCAACGACGGTGAACTCGTCGTCCTCGTCGTCAAGGTGGGCGACCGGCGGGACGTCTACCGAAACCTGTGACGCCCCGCCCGACACCACCACAGCCGGGCACCGCCCCTCAGCGCGCCTCGCTCGCCGCGTAGTGAGCTATCCCGTCGAGGATGTCGTGCTCGCTCACCACGACCTCCTCCGCGCCGATCCGCTCCATGATCGCCAGCAGGATCAGGGCGCCCGCGCCGATGACGTCCACGCGGCCCGGGTGCATCGACCCGATGGCCGCGCGCTCGGCGTGGGTGGAGCGCAGCAGGCGGGTGGTGATCTCGCGGACCCGCTCGCGCGGGACGCGGGAGTGGTGGATGGCCGCCGAGTCGTACTCGGGCAGGTCCTGCGCGATCGCCGAGACGGTGGTCACCGAGCCGGCGAGGCCCACCAGCGTGCGGGCCTCGCGCAGCGGGACCGTCCGCTCGGCGAGGTCGAGGGCCGCCTCGATGTCGGCGCGCATCGCCGCGATCTGCTCCTCGGTGGGCGGGTCGCTCACCACTCCGTCCCGGACCAGGTGCCGCTCGGTCATGCGGACGCAGCCGATGTCGACGGAGCGCGCCGCGCGCACGTGGTCGTCCCCGACGACGAACTCGGTCGAGCCGCCGCCGATGTCCACGACCAGGAACGGACGGTGCAGGTCCTGCCGTCCCGTCAGCTCCCTGGTGGCGCCCGTGAAGGAGAACTCGGCCTCCTGGTCGCCGGTGACGACCTCGGGTTCGACGCCCAGGATGCCGAGCACCCCGCGCACGAACTCGTCGCGGTTCTCGGCGTCCCGGGAGGCGGAGGTGGCCACGAAGCGCACGCGTTCCGCGCCGTACTCCTTGACAGCCTCGGCGTACTCGCGGCAGGCCGCGAAGGTCCGCTCCAGGGCCTCGGGGGCCAGGCGGCCGGTGCGGTCGACGCCCTGGCCGAGGCGGACGATGGTCATCCGGCGGTCCAGCTCGACCAGTTCGCCGGTGCCGGGGTGCACGTCGGCGACGAGGAGCCGGATGGAATTCGTACCGCAGTCGACGGCGGCCACGCGGGTCATTCGGCGTCCTCCCCGGTCGCGGTGGTCACGCACGGTCCCTTGCGCCACCACTCCGGCAGCATCGCGAGCGCCTCGTCGCCCAGCGGGTTCACGCCGGGTCCGGCCGCCAGCGAGTGGGCGACCAGGACGTGCAGGCACTTGACCCGGTCCGGCATGCCGCCCGCACTCGGGAAGCCCGTCAGCTCCTCGATCTCGTCGCGCCGGCGGATGTAGTCCTCGTGCGCGGCGCGGTAGGCGGCGGCCAGCTCCGGGTCGGACGCCAAGCGCTCGGTCATCTCCTTCATCACGCCGTCGGCCTCCAGCGTGCCGATCGCGGAGGAGGCCCTCGGGCACGTCAGGTAGTACAGCGTCGGGAACGGCGTGCCGTCGGGCAGCCGCGGCGCCGTCTCCACGACGTCCGGCTGCCCGCACGGGCAGCGGTGCGCGATCGCGCGCAGCCCGCGCGGGGGCCGCCCGAGCTGCTGCTTGAAGGCCTCGACGTCCGCGTCGGTGGGCTCGGTGCGCGGGGTGGTCGGCGGGGGCGTTTCCATGCCTGTCTTTCTCTACGGGCCGCGGGAGCTCCGCGGACGCGGGCTCCCGGATGGAGCTGTGCGGATTCACCGGTCGGAGGCGTCGGACCTGTCGACCGCGTCCCAGACGTTCGCGTACCAGGGACGGTCGGCCGTCCCCGCGTCGGCGCGCGACTTCCTGGCCGCGCCCGGGTCGATCACGATGTAGCCGGTCTCCCCGGGCATGACGTAGTGCAGCCGCTGCCGGATCTGCTGCTCGGCGTACGCGTCGTCCTGCCAGCGTGCCTTGAGGTCGCGCAGTTGCTCGACCCGCCGGCGGGCCTGCTCCTGCCGGCGCTCCAGGTCGGCGATCTCGGCGCGCTGGGAGACGTACTGCCGCATCGGGTAGGCGAGGGCCACGATCAGCGAGCACAGGACGAGGGCCAGCAGCGCGGCCCGGCCGGTGAGCCGGGAGCGGCGGGCCTGGCGCCGGGTCTGCGAGCGGTAGACCCGGGCCGCGGTCTGCTCCCCGATCAGCCGGATCCTGGTCGCGGTGGAGAACCGGTCCCGGTCCTTCACGGCCATGTCCCCGCCTCCCGTTCACACGCGCGTACGTCCCCGCACACGGTACGGGACCGAGTACGGGGACGTACGTGCGACTGGCTGGGCCGTGACCCCGGTGGGGTCAGCCCTTGAAGCGCGGGAAGGCGCTGCGGCCGGCGTACACCGCGGCGTCGTCGAGGATCTCCTCGATGCGCAGCAGCTGGTTGTACTTGGCGACGCGCTCGGAGCGGGCCGGGGCGCCGGTCTTGATCTGGCCGCAGTTGGTGGCGACGGCCAGGTCGGCGATGGTGACGTCCTCGGTCTCGCCGGAGCGGTGGGACATCATGCACTTGTAGCCGTTGCGCTGGGCGAGCTCGACGGCGTCCAGGGTCTCGGTCAGGGAGCCGATCTGGTTGACCTTGACCAGCAGGGCGTTGGCGGCGCCCTCCTCGATGCCGCGGGCGAGGCGCTCGGGGTTGGTGACGAACAGGTCGTCGCCGACGAGCTGGACCTTGTCGCCGAGCTGGGCGGTGATGGTCTTCCAGCCCTCCCAGTCGTCCTCGAACAGCGGGTCCTCGATGGAGACCAGCGGGTACGCCTCGACCAGCTCGGCGTAGTACTCGGTCATCTCCGCGGCCGAGCGCTCCTTGCCCTCGAAGACGTACACGCCGTCCTTGTAGAACTCGGAGGCGGCCACGTCCAGCGCCAGGGCGATCTGCTCGCCGGGGGTGTAGCCGGCCTCCTTGATCGCCTCGAGGATGAGGTCGAGGGCCTCGCGGTTGGAGCCGAGGTTCGGGGCGAAGCCGCCCTCGTCGCCGAGGCCGGTGGCCAGGCCCTTGCTCTTCAGGACCTTCTTGAGGGTGTGGTAGACCTCGGCGCCCCAGCGCAGGGCCTCGGAGAAGGACTCCGCGCCGATCGGGGCGATCATGAACTCCTGGATGTCCACGTTGGAGTCGGCGTGCGAGCCGCCGTTCAGGATGTTCATCATCGGCACCGGCAGCAGGTGCGCGTTCGGGCCGCCCAGGTAGCGGAAGAGGGGCAGGTCGCTGGCCTCGGAGGCGGCGTGGGCGACGGCGAGGGAGACGCCGAGGATGGCGTTGGCGCCGAGGGAGCCCTTGTTGTCGGTGGCGTCCAGGTCGAACATGGCCTGGTCGATCAGGCGCTGCTCGGTGGCGTCGTAGCCGACCAGCTCCGGGCCGATCTGCTCGATGACGGCGAGGACGGCCTTCTCCACGCCCTTGCCCAGGTAGCGGTTGGAGTCGCCGTCGCGGAGTTCGATGGCCTCGAAGGCGCCGGTGGAGGCGCCGGACGGGACGGCGGCACGACCCGTGCTGCCGTCGTCGAGGCCGACCTCGACCTCGACCGTGGGGTTGCCTCGGGAGTCCAGGATTTCCCGGGCTACGACGACGTCGATGGACGGCACGAGCATCTCCTTCTTGGATGTGACGCGGGTGAGCAGGACCGCGATGGCTCTGCGAGACGAGCCTAACCGGCTCCGGGTAATCGGCCAGCCGGTCACCCATCTGTCGGACAGAACAGAGGGTAAATTGTTTCCGCTCGGAACAAAAGGGTGTGCCCGTTCCCGCGCACGACTCCGCCCCGGCGCGCACGGGGAACGCGCACCGGGGCGGGGAGTCCGCGGGGACGGGGGCGGGCCCGGGGCCGCGCCTTACTTCAGGTGCAGCTGCTGGCCCGGGTAGATGAGGTTGGCGTCCTCGACGATGTCCTTGTTCAGCTCGAACAGCTTCGCCCAGCCGCCCTCGACGTCGCGCTCCGCGGCGATCGAGCTGAGGGTGTCGCCCTTGACGACCTTGTACTCGCCGTCGCCCTTCTTGACCTTCTTGCCGGTCGGGGTGGTGACGGTCTTCTGGCTCTGCCGGGTCGGCTGGCTCTGCTGAGTCTGCTGGCTCTGGGCCGGGCGCTCGGCGGAGCGGGAGGCCGCCTGCGGCTCGCTCTGACGGGTCTCGGTGGAACCGGCGCCCTGCGAGGAGCCGGCCGCCGCGGAGCCGCCGTCGTACGAGGCGCCGGACAGGTTCTTGCCGCAGACCGGCCAGGCGCCCTTGCCCTGGCCCGCGAGGACCTTCTCGGCGATCTCGATCTGCTGCGCCTTGCTGGCCTTGTCGGCGGTGGCCGCGTACTGCGTGCCGCCGTAAGCGGCCCAGGTGGAGGCGGAGAACTGCAGACCGCCGTAGTAGCCGTTGCCGGTGTTGATGGACCAGTTGCCGCCGGACTCGCACTGGGCGACGGCCTCCCACTCGGAGGCGGTGGCGGCGGAGGCGGTGCCGGCCGCCATCAGCGGGGCGGCGACGGCGGCGCCGGCGACACCCGCCATGGCGATGGCACGGGTGGCCTTGGACGAACGACGGTGCTTGCCCTTGCCGGAAAACAGCATGGATGGATCCCCTCACCGACGCCTGCGAGGTGAGCTGTCGGGTTCGGGCCGGTTGAGTTGCCCGGCCGCGCCCCTTGCGGGACACGGCTTCACCCCTAGCCGGATCCAGCCCCAAGTGCTGGGCCCGGCACTTACCTTGGGTCCCCCGCTCCTGCCTGCGGCGCTTGACGCGACGACTGTTCCCGGACGGCCGCTGGCAGGATTCGGCGTTGCGGCAGCCGGGGCTCGCGGTGGCGAACGGTCACGACCGTAGACACGCGATCCGCGGAATTTCAAAGACGATCAGGGCTTCTGAGATCTATCTCTCACCGCACTTATATGGGACATTCAGCGCGAACCGTGACGTGAACTCCCGCTGTCACTACGCTACTTTTTGCCCGGTTCGACTCCGACCTCAAGGTCCTGACCGGGGACGATCCGGTTCGGGTCCGCGCCGACCACCTTCTCGTTCTCCTCGTACAGCGCCTGCCATCCGCCGCTGAGGTCAAGGGAGTCGGCGATGGACCACAGGCTGTCCCCCTCGCGCACGGTGTACGAGCCGCCCAGCGCGCCGCGCGAGGCACCCTCCCCGCGCGAGGCGTGCCGGCCCGCCGACGCGGCCGCGCGGCCCTCCTCCGCGGTCTCCTGGGCGCTGGGGCCGCGGTGCCGGCCGGAGCCGGTCGTCCCGGTGTCGGCCGGCGCGGAAGAGCCGTCGGTCCGGCCGGAGTCGGCCGGGTCGCCGCCCTCCGGGCCGGCCGTCGGCGAGCCGTCGGGGCGCGGCGAACCGCTGTCGCCGGAGTCCGAGTCGGCGTCAGAACCGGACGGTTTGCCGGACTTTGACTTCTCGTCCGCGCTCTTCGACGGTCCGTCGGACGGGGACGAGGGGGACGGCGAGGGGTCCTCCGCCGAACCGGGGGAACCGGACGCACGGGAGGAGCCGGTGGAGCCGGCCCCCCCGAGCAGTCCGGACGATCCGGATGAACCGGACGAACCGGAGGTTCCCGACGCGTCGTCCGCCACCCCGGTGTCGATGTCGACGGAGGTCGAGTCCTTGTCCAGCCCGGCGGTCAGCCCGCAGGTCCCCCAGGCGCCGACCCCCTGGTCGGCGAGGATTCTCTCGGCGACGGCTATCTGCTGGGAGCGGCTGGCCTGGTCCGCGCTCGCGGCGTAGTCGAGACCGCCGTAGGCCTCCCAGTCCTCCTGGGTCACCTGCAGACCGCCGTAGTAGCCGTTGCCGCTGTTCTGGCTCCAGGCGCCGCCGGTCTCGCACTCGGCGACCCGGTCCCAGGTCGTGCCGTCGGCCGCACTGGCGCCGGAGGCCCCGAGGAGCGGGATCGCGATGGCGGAGCCGGTCACTCCGGCCGCGACGAGGAGAGCCGGAGCCTGGCGAGGGCGGCGGTGACGACCGTTCCCGGAGAGCATGGGGAGACCTTTCCCAAGACAGCAGTGACCGGCGTGGCGGGTCGAGCAGGCACGCCACGCTGATGGGTGAACGTATAGGCATACGATCACTTGTCACAAGTTCATGCCGTGCAGATCACATGGAGATCACAGAGATGAACGTGTGACACGTTTGCGCTGGTACGGCGGGTATGGGAGGGGCCGCCCTCCGGCCGGACGGCGGGAGTCCGGCGACAGGGCCTAGCGCGGCGGGGTGAACTCCACCGGCAGGGTGCGCAGTCCGCGCATGATGAGCCCGCCGCGCCAGCGCAACTCGGCCGGGTCCACGGCCAGGCGCAGGTCCGGCAGCCGGGTGAGGAGCGTGGCGAGCGCGGTCTGGCCCTCCAGGCGGGCGAGCGGGGCGCCCAGGCAGTAGTGGATGCCGTGGCCGTAGCCGAGGTGCTGGTTGTCGCGGCGTCCGAGGTCGAGCACGTCGGGGTCGGCGAACCGCTCCGGGTCCCGGTCCGCGGCGGCGAGGACGACGAGGACGGGGTCGCCGGCGGCGATGTCCTGCCCGCCGATGGTCACCGGCTGGGTGGCGAACCGCCAGGTGGCCAGCTCCACGGGGCCGTCGTAGCGCAGGAGTTCCTCGACTCCGGTCTCCAGCAGGTCGCGCTCCCCGGCGGCGAGGGAGCGCTGCAGGCGGGCGCGCTGGCCGGGATGGGTGAGCAGGGCGTAGGTGCCGTTGCCGATCAGGTTCACCGTCGTCTCGAAACCGGCGAACAGGAGGATGAAGGCCATCGCGGCGGCCTCGTTCTCGGTGAGGTGCTCGCCGTGGTCGGAGGCGCGGATGAGACCGGAGATGAGGTCCTCGCCGGGGGCGGGTTCGGCGGGCAGGGCCTCCCGCTTGCGGTGGATGAGGTCGGCGAGGTAGCCGCGCATCTTCTTCACCGACCGCGCGACCCCGCCCCGCGGCCCCCCGCCGTGCCGGATCATCATGCCCGCCCAGTCCCGGAAGTCGTCCTGGTCCTCGCGCGGGACGCCGAGCAGGTCGCAGATGGCGTAGATGGGGAGCGGGAAGGCGAACTCGTGGATGAGGTCGGCGGAGCCCTCGGCGGCGAACCGGTCGATGAGACCGTCGGTGAGCTGCTGCACCCGGGGCGCGAACTCGGCGACCCGGCGGGGCGTGAAGGCCTTGGAGACGAGCCGGCGCAGCCGGGTGTGGTCGGGCGGGTCGATGTTGAGCAGATGCGTCATCAGCTCGGCCTTGCGCTCGCCGGGGATACCGGTCTTGCCCTTGGCGTGCGCGGGCTCGTCGTGATGCGCCGGGTTCTTGGACAGACGGCTGTCGGCGAGGGCCTGCCGGGCGTCGGCGTACCGGGTGACCAGCCAGGCCTCCACCCCGCTGGGCAGCTTCGTCCGGTGCACCGGGGCGTGCTCGCGGAGCCAGGCGTAGGCGGGGTAGGGGTCGGTGGCGAACTCCCAGGTGAACAGGTCCGGGCGGGCGGGGACGGTGCTGCGGGGCTGAGGCTGGTCGGTCACTCCTCGACGGTATCCGGCGCCCGGAGCGCCCCGCCGGGGGCCTTCCGCGCGCCGGGGCGGCCCGTGCCGGCGGCCCCGCGGCGGCGGCCCCGCGGCGGCGGTGGGCGGGGGCCGGGGCCGAGAGTCGGGAGTCGGGGGCGAGAGTCGGGGCCGGGAGTCGGGGGTCGGGGCCGGGACGGAGGCCGGGGGTCGAGGGCCGGGGCTCATCCCCGTCCGGCGGCCTCCTTCGCCCTGATCGCGTCCCGGTAGGCCCGGGCCGCCGCCCGCAGTGCCGCCTCCGGGTCCACTCCTTCCGCCTCGGCCCGCACCGCCAGCGCGAGCAGCTCGTAGCCGATGCCCGCGGCCCGCGGCGGCGGGACGTCGAGGCCCGCCGTGCGGACCCGGGACGCCAGCTTCGCCGCGAGGGCCAGGCCGGGCTGGCCGAGGGGGACGCCCTCCGTGACGGACGTGCGCTGTTTCTCCACGGCCTTCGTACGCAGCCAGTGCTCCTTGACCTCCTCGGGGGTCGTGGCCTTCTCGTCGCCGAAGACGTGCGGGTGGCGGTGGACGAGCTTGGCGACGATGCCGCCGGCCACGTCGTCGATGGAGAAGGGGGCGTCCGGGTCCTCCTCGGCAATGCGGGCGTGGAAGACCACCTGGAGCAGGACGTCGCCGAGCTCCTCGCGGAGTTCCTCGCGGTCGCCCTCCTCGATCGCCTCGACGAGCTCGTACGCCTCCTCGATGCCGTACTTCGCCAGGCCCTGGTGGGTCTGCTGCGAGGACCACGGGCACTCGGCGCGGATGCGGTCCATGACCTGGACCAGGTCGAGGAGGCGGGCGCCCGGCAGGTCGTAGGAGGCGGGGAGCAGCTCCAGCTCGGGCATGCGGACCCGGCCGGAGCCCGCGAGGCGGGCCAGGCCGTCCGTGAGGGCCGGTTCGCCCTCCCCCGTCGCCACGACCACGACCGTCCGGCCGCCGGCGCAGGCGTCGACCAGCTCCTCGGCGGTCGGGGCGGCCTCGTCGACGGCCGTCCCCGCCTCGCGCAGGTAGGGCAGCTGCGGATGGGCGCCGTCCGCGCACAGCACCCGGTCGGCCGCGCGCAGCGCCTGCCAGGCGGGCCAGGACAGCAGGCCGGGGGCGACGCGGTGGCTGGTGGTGAGCAGGACGATGCGGCCGGGGGCGGCTTCCGGGCCGGTGCCGGGGGCGGGTGCGGGACTGGTTGCGTTCACGGTTCGACGCTAACCCACGGCGCGGACGGGGCGATCGGCCGTCCGCGGGGGAACGGCCCGCGGAGCGGGGGCGGGCGCCGACAGGGGCCGGCAGGGGCGGGCGCCGGCGAGGGCGCCCGCCCGCTCCTGCACTTCCCCGTCCTTTCCCGCCCTTCCCCGTCCTTTCCCGCCCTTCCCCGTCCTTTCCCGCCCTTCCCCGTCCTTTCCCGCCGGACGGAACGACCGGGTCGCCGTGGGACTACGCCGGCTGCTGCGTCTGCGCCGCCGTGACGTCCCGGACCCAGGGGGTCCTGCCGTCGACGCGGCTGCTCTTGCGGACGTCCCAGGTGCCGTAGCGGGGGTTGAGGTCGATGTCCAGTTTCCGCGAGGCCTCCGACAGGGCCTTCCAGAACTCCGGCCGGCTGGTGTCCGTGCCGAGTTTCTCGGCGAGCTTCTGGGCCTCCAGCTGGAGGCGGAGGTTCTCCTGGAGGCGCTGCGGCGGGATGCCGTACTGCTGGAGCCAGGTCGTCTCCAGCGCCTTGGCACCGCCGGCCTGCTCCTCCAGGCCGGAGCGCATCTGCTGGATCTCCTTGGGGGTGACGGTGACGCCCGCGTCCCGGGCGGCGCGGTGCAGCACCCGGTCCAGGACCATGGTGTGCAGGGTGTCCCGGGTGAGGGTGCCGGTTCTGGCGACGACCTGCTGGTACTGGGTGTCGTCGCGCACGGCCGCGCGCTGGGCCGCGCGCACCTCGTCGACCCGGTCCTCCAGCTGGGAGACGGTGATCCGCCGGCCGTCGACGACGGCCGCCGCGCCGGGATGCGCGTCGTTCCCGCAGGCGGTGAGGAGGGGCGCCGCGGCGGCGATCGCGGCGGTGAGGACGAGCGCGGTGCGACGGCGGCGGTGCAAGGAAGCCTCCCGAGGAGATTGTGCGACGGTGCACAAGGTCTTGCGGTGATCGATGGTAGGCAGCGGCCGGGCTCTGGCCAACCCATTCGACCAACGATTCACCACGACTTCCGGCACCGCCGCGCCCTCCTCCCGGGGACGGCGGCCGGGCGTGCCCGGGGCGGCGGTCAGCCGCGCACCTGCCCCAGCCACTGGAGCGTCCGCCGGATCTCGGCGGCGAGGGGGTGCCCGGGGCCCTGGGTGCGCTCCACGTCGTGCAGCAGGCGCAGCAGTGTGTCGTGGGCGGCGGGGCGGTCGCCGAGGGCGAGGAGGAGGTGGCCGATGCGGCGGCGGACGTCGTGCGCGAGCTCGGGGTCGCCGGCGGCGACGTACTGGTTCTCGTAGTACGGCAGCAGCGCCCGGTACTCGGCGAGCGCCGCCGCCGGTTCGCCGAGCTGCTCCAGGCACTGGGCGGCCTCGTAGCGGAAGCGCAGCGACTGCGGGTCGGCCTGGCCGGCCTCGGCGGCGCGTTCGTCGGCGAGGCGGCGCAGTTCGGGCAGCGCGCGCCGGTACTGGCCGTCGTCCAGGAGCGTGGCCACGTACTGCTTGCGCAGGGTGCGCACGACCGGGGAGCGCTCGCCGTGCTGTTCGGCGGCGACGGGCAGGATCGCCCCGAGGAGGTCCACGGCCTGGGTGATGCGGCCCTCGCCGAGCAGGCGCTTGACCTCGTCGACGGCGCGGGCGACGTCCGGTTTCCCGGCCTTCTCCGCGACGGGCGTCACGGGGGCGGGCTGGGGCGCGGGCGTGCGCGCCAGGTCCGGCCAGGGAGCGTGCGGGCGCAGGAAGGGGCGGGTGGGGTCGAGGGGCGCCCCGGTGGGCGTGCCGCGCGCGGGCAGGAGCGGCTCCAGGTGCCCGTACACCTCCTGCGCGGAGGCCGGCCGGTGCTGGGGGTCCTTGGCGAGCAGACGCAGGACCAGGGCCTCCAGCGCCTCGGGGACCTCGGGGCGCAGACGGCGCACCGGCAGGGGCGGCTCGTACAGGTGGCGGTGCAGCACGCCGAGCGCCGTCGAGCCCGCGAACGGTACCTCCCCGCTGAGCAGTTCGTGCAGGAGGACACCGAGTGCGTACAGGTCCGTGTAGGGGCCGACCGCGCCGCCCATCGCCTGCTCCGGGGCCATGTAGGCGGGCGAGCCGATCGGCGAACCGGTGTGCGTGAGGCGGGTGGTGTCGGTGTCCATCACGGACGCGACGCCGAGGTCGAGGACGGTGACCGCGCCGTCCTGCTTCACCATCACGTTGCGCGGCTTGAGGTCGCGGTGGACGATCGGCACGGCGTGCACCGCGCTGAGCACGGCGCACAGCTGCGCGGCGACCGCCACCGCCCACTGCCAGGGGTAGGGGACGTGCTCGGCGAGGTGGTCGGACAGGTCGGCCCCGTCGACGTACTGCATGACGAGGAACAGCTCCTCGCCCTCGCTGCCCGCGTCGTGCACCGTGACCAGGCCGGGGTGGTCGACCTGCGCGGTCACCCGGCACTCGCGCACGAACCGGCGGCGCAGCTCGGCCGCCTCCTGGCCCGCCACCTTGTCGGGGCGCAGCAGTTTCACCGCCACACGCCGGTCGAGCCGCTGGTCGTACGCCGTCCAGACCTGTCCCATGCCGCCCTGCCCGATGAGCGTGGACAGTTCGTAGCGGCCGGCGACGACGCGTCCCGCCGCCACGCTCACCGTCCGCTCTCGTCGGTGCCGTCGTGGTGGCCCTCCTGCCGGCGCAGGTAGTCGCTGAGCTCGTCGAGCTCGGCGCGCACCTGGTCGATGCGGGCGGGCGCGGGGCGCTGGGGCGCCGAGTGCTGGGGCGCCGGGTGCTGGGGCACGGGCCCCAGGGGCGTGGCGTCGTGGGGCGCGGGCGGCTGGGGCATCGGGACCTGGGGTATCGGCGTGTGGTGCGGGTGCGGCGGCGGTCCCGGCACGGGCGTGGACGCGTACGGCGGGCCGGACTGCGGATAGCCGTACGGGGTGGGCACGGCCGCGGGGTGGGACCCCGCGTAGCCCGCGAACCGCCGCTGCTGGTGGACCTTGATGTCCACGACCAGGAAGTAGGCCGCGCTCGCCATGCCGAGCAGCAGCACCACGGCGAGCGCGATGTCGGTGCGGTAGTCCGTCTCCGGCAGCGCGCCGACCACGGCGAAGCAGGTGATGGACACCGGCAGGCTCAGCCAGGCGGCCGCCCAGTCCAGGGCCCGTCCGCGCAGGAAGGCGATCCGGAACAGCGGAATGCAGGCCAGTACGCCGCACGAGAGGAAACCGGCGGCGGCGATCAGCACCCGCAGGGTGATGACCGTTGCCGCGCTGCGGGAGGGCGGCGCCGCGCCGTGGCCGTACATGACTGCTCCTGGACCGGTGTAGCCGATGGGGACGGACGTACGAGTGGGTGACCGAGCTCGGTCGGGACCCCGAGCGTATAGGCCGACACGGACAACCGGTCCCGGGTTGTACCGAACCGTTGTCGTGCTGATCACGTCGTGCGACACCGCAGGTGGCTCCGGGAGCCCGTGGAGCCGTGGCTTCCGGAGCCGGGGGCGCCCCGCGGGCCGGCCCGGCGGCGGCCGCCGGGGGGCTCGCGGGGCCGGTCGCCCCCGGCCGGCTCAGTCGGGGGCGACCGTGCCGTCGGTGAGGCCGTCGTACATGCCGCGCACGAGGTGCTCCCCGAGACGGCTCGCCCGGCGCAGCGCGCGCTCGAACTCGTCCAGGACGCGGAAGCGCGCGCCGTAGCGCCGCTGCTCGTCCAGCGGCAGGCGGGGCAGGTGGAGGCGGCGGACGTCCAGGCGGGTGGCGGTGGACGCGTAGCTGCTGGCCTGGCGCTGGTTGGCGGTGCCGCGCAGGAATCCGGCGACGAACCACGGGTCGAGCGCGGTGGGGTCGGGGCGCAGCAGCACCAGGTTGCGCCCCAGGGCGGCGCCGGCGGTCGCGTCGTCGATCACACGGGCCATCGAGCCGCCGCCGAGCACCGGGACGACGATGTCGCCCGGCTCGGTGAGCACGGCCTGTTCGTCGCTCCGCGGCAGCGTCCCGGAAGGGCCGGTCCCGGCGAGGACGTCGTGGTCGGTGAGCACGGGCACGCCCGCGTGGCCGCCGTTTCCGCCCGTGCGCATCACCAGGGCGCCCCCGCGGGCGAGTTCGCCGACGGTGGTGAGCGGCCAGCGGGGCGCGGAGGGTGCCGGGCGCGCGGGCGGCGGGGTGAGGTCCCCGGTCAGCCGCAGGGTCAGCCCGAGGCGTTCGCGTACGTCGGCGAGCTGGTCGGCGCCGTCGGCCGCCGCCGGGGGCGGCAGGTGGCGGGCCGGGGCGAGGTCGACGTCGTCGTCGAGCAGGTCGATGACGGGCAGGGACCGTGCCAGGCCGGGCCGTTCGCCGAGGCGGCCGGCCCGGTCGAAGGCGCGCCAGGCGTCGAGGACGGCGTCCCGCACGGCCCGCCGGTCCGGGCCGCCGCGCCCCTCGCCGGCGAACTGCCCCGCGTCGGCGAGCAGCACCTCGGGCTGCGCGGAGGCCTGCGCAAGGGCCTGCGGGGGCGTCTGTCCGGGCCGGCGCAGCACCCACAGGTGGAGCGGGATGTTGTACGGGGGTGCCGCGCCGGCCGGCAGCGCGATGACGGCCCGCAGCGCACCCCGGCGCAGCAGGTCGGCGCGGATGCGCCGGCCGGAGCGGCGGGAGGCGGCGGCGGGCGGCATGAGCAGGACGGCGGTGCCGCCGTCGCGGAGGCGGGCGAGCGCGTGCTGCACCCAGGCCAGCTCGGACTCCGCGCGGGCCGGGAAGCCGTACTCCCAGCGCGGGTCGTAGGCGAGTTCGTCGTGGCCCCAGTTGCGCTCGTTGAACGGCGGGTGGCACAGGACGGCGTCCGCGCGCAGCCCGGGGTGGGCGTCGGCGCGCAGGGTGTCGCCCACGGCGGCGCGCACGGGGGCCCGGGTGTGCAGGGCGAGCCGGAGCGCGGTGAGCGCGGCCAGCTCGGGGGCGCTGTCCTGGGCGTGGAACTCCTGGCCGGGGCGGGCGGCGACGGCGCGCAGCAGGGCGCCGGTGCCGCAGGCCGGGTCGAGGACGGTACGGGCGGGTCCGGCGAGGTCGGCCATGAGCCCGGCGAGATCGGCGGGGGTGAGCGTGTACTGGCGCGGGTTGGCGTCCAGGTGCCGGCCGAGCAGGAACTCGAAGGTCTGGCGGGCGCCCAGCTCGGCGGAGAGTTCGGCGACGCCGCGCAGGAGGGGGGCGGAGGGGAGCAGGGCCGGGCCGGTCGGGGGGTGAACGGCGGGGCGGGGGTTCACCGGAGGGGGGCTGTTCACGGTGGCGGGGCTGTGCACGGCCGCCGGCCCATTCACGGAGTCCTGGACGTGACCCGTTGCGTTCGCAGAGCCCGGTCCGGCGACGGAGTCCGGCGTATCAGCGGAGCTCGACCCGTTCACGGAGTCCGGTCCGTTCACAGCGGGGACGCCGTTCACACCAGCCGCCGCCTGACTGCCGGGGCTCTTGTGAACACCGTGTCCCCGGTCATCGCGCGGTGCCCCGAAGCGCGGTGTGAGCACCCGCTCCAGCGCCTCGGGCAGCATCGCGGCGAGCCGTTCGTCGGAGCCCGCGCTCACGTCCAGCCAGACGGTGGGGCGGTCGTGGATCAGCAGCAGGACGCAGCCGGCGTGGGTGAGGGCGGTGACGGGGCCCTCGGGGTGGCCGGCGAGTTGCTGCCAGACGCGCTCCCGCAAGGGGACCTCGGCGAGTTTGCGGTGCCGGCGCAGCCAGGCCTCCACCTCCGCGAGGGCGAAGGAGGGGCTGGTCTCCGTACCCCCCACCGGTTTGGGGAAGTCGGCATGTCGGCGGCGCCAGTTGCTGACGGCGGCACGGCCGACGCCGGCCAGCCGCGCGATCCCGGCGGCGGTCACTTCTGTCGCGTTGTCCTGCACCCGCCCCGCTCCCCTCGTCCATGTGTGCCGCCGAGCATACCGACGCAAGCGGAACCGAGGGATTCACGGTTGTGCACACGCTCCACGTTGTGAATCGTGTTGACTCGGTTCACATGCTCTGCTCTTATTGACGCAGCGAACGGGAGGCCACCGATGGGTGGTCGTCGTGACACAGGGGCGCGCTGCCGCCCTGGGGAGGGGGACACAGTCATGAGCATGAAGGGCAAGGCCGCACCGGGCGCCGTCGCCATCAGCACCCCGGGCGGCCGCTTCGGGACGGCCGGCCGCCGGGGCCGGAAGTGGAGCGCCTGAGCCGTCCGGCTCCCACCGCCGACCGGCACACGCCGTGCCCGCACCGGCCGCGGCATCCGCACCGGCATCCGCGGCATCCGCCCCCGCGCGCGGGCCACCCCACGGGCCCGGCCCGCCTCCAGCCGGGACCCGCCTTCGACCCGGACCGCCTCACGGAGCCGCCGGGCTCACCACACCCGACGGGCTCACCGGACTTACCGAACTCGCCCGGCCCACCGGATTGACCAGACTCCCCTGATCCACCGGGCTTCTCGGACTCACCTGATTCACCGGACTCATCAGATTCACCGGACTCACCGGACTCACACCAAGGAACTCCCATGCGTCGTACCGCACTTGCCGCCCTCTGTCTCGCCGCCGCGGCCACCGCGGGTCTCACCGGCTGCCTGCCCGGTGAGAACAAGGCGGACGGCACGTCCAGCGAGTCCCGCCGGGCCGACCCGTCGGGCACCGCGAGCACGTCGAAGGGCCAGAAGGAGAAGAAGGAGAAGAGCGAGAAGAAGGGGAAGGACGGGAAGGAGGAGCCGTTCGCCGGGCTGTCCGGCGAGGAGATCGCCGACCGGGCCATGCGGGCCACCACCGGCGCCTCGTCGCTGCGCATGAAGGGCGACATCCCCGACGAGGAGGGCGGTGGCACCATCCGTCTCGACCTGGCCCTGAACAAGAAGGGCGACTGCGCCGGCACGATGAGGGTGGACGGTGAGGGCGAGGCCGAGTTGATCAAGACCGGGGACACCCTTTACATGAAGTACGACGAGGAGTTCCTGCGCGCCCAGGGCGAGGGCGAGCCGAAGGAGGACACCGACGCGGCCGTGGCCCTGCTGGCCGGGAAGTGGACCAAGATGTCCGCCAAGGGCGCCGACGCCGAGGACATCACGGGCTTCTGCGACCTCGACACGGTGCTCGGCGGCGCCGAGGACGGCCGTTCGGACGCGACCCGCGGCGAGACGACCTCCGTCGACGGCAGGCCTGCGATCGTTCTGCACGAGAGGGACGGCAAGGACACCTACACGGCCTACGTCGCCACCGAGGGCGAGCCGTATCTGCTGCGCATCGACAGCCGGTCCGACAAGGACCCCGGTTCGCTCACCTTCAGCGACTACGACGAGCCGGTCCCGGCACGGAAGCCCGGCGGAGAGGTCGTGGACCTGGACGCGCTGGGCGCCTGACCGGCGAGGGAGGGGCCGGGCCACGCGCCGGCCCCGGGCTCTCTCCCGCCGGGGTGGTCGCCGGGGCGGTCACCGGGGCGCTCGTCAGGGCTGTGCGGGAGGGGCGTTCACAGCGGGTGCCGCATCCAGACGTCGGGCTCGACGTACACCGCGTACCCGCACTCCGGCTCGCACCGCACGGGCACCAGGGCACCCGGCACCTCGACGTCGCCCTCGGTGTCGAAGGGCAGCCCCGTCCAGCGGCGCCACTGCTCCAGCGAGCCGGTGATCGTCATCGACGCCGGCGCGGTGGAGTCGATGACGGCGCCGGCCCGGGCGTGGACGCGCAGCCACGGGTCGTGGGGCAGGCCGTCGGAACGGACGCGAAGGGCGTACTCCTCGATGGGGGTGCGCGGTTCGAGGTGCTTGGCGTTGGGGCGGACCGGGACGACGACCTCGCGAAAGCCGAGGCGCCGGGCGCGGTTCCCGCATCCCGGTCCCCACACCCGCCCACCCCGGTCCACCGGAGCCCCGGCCCATGGGGAAGCACGCCCGCCCCGCCCGCCGACGGGCGCGTCCGCGTCCGCCTCAGTCCGCGCCGAACCGTGCCGGCGCCTTGGTCGGGTTGCCGCCCGACGGCAGTTCCTGGTCCGGGCAGCGGGACAGGACGCTCCGCATCGCGGCCTTCTCGGCGGCGGTGACCCACAGCCCGTACTTCTTCTTCACGGCGACCTGGGCGGCGACGTACGTACACCGGTACGCCTTGTTGGGCGGCAGCCAGGTCGCCGTGTCGCCGTCGCCCTTGGAGCGGTTGGTGCTCGCGTCGACGGCGAGGAGGTTGAGGGGGTCGTTGGCCAGCGCTATGCGCTTGCTGGCGTCCCACTGCCGGGCGCCCTTCTGCCAGGCGTCCGAGAGGGCGACGACGTGGTCGATGTCCACCTGGCTGCGGCCGCGCACGAACCGGACGTCCTTGCCGGTGTACGGGTCCGGGTCCAGCGTGCCGGAGGCCACCTCGCAGCGGTCGTCGCCGAACTCGACCCGGACGAGGTCGCGTTTGAGGATGTCGTCCCGGGTGCCGCAGCTGTTGGAGTCCGTGTCCGCCCAGGGAGTGCCGAACTTGTCCCGGTCGTAGCCCGTCCTGGGCGCGCGCCCCTTGACGGTCAGCGACTCGGCGGCCGCCAGGGCGGCGCCGCCGCCGGTGCCCTCCGGCCGCGCCGCCTCCGGGGCCGGTTCCGTGCACCCCGTCATGGCGAGCGCCGCGATCAAGGCCAGTGCCGCCCCACTCCTCAGACGCGTCACGGTACGTCCTTCCCCTGGCTAGCCTGTCCCGCCCCCGCACGGGCGGGTTGTCCCTCGTCCCACGGTAACGAGCGAAAGGTCCAGTCCAAAGCGGGCTCAAACAGGCATTCCTCGTGAGCCGCGCGTATCGTCGTGTCTGAGTCACCTCCGGAAGGAGTTCCGCATGGGCATCTTCGACAAGCTCAAGCAACAGGCACAGAAGAGGGGCAAGGAGCCCTCGGACACCGCGGAACGGAAGATCAACGAGAGGACCGGCGGCAAGTACGAGGACCAGGTCGACACCGGCCAGCGGCGCGCGGAGGAGCAGTTCGGCGTGGACCGCGACCGGCCCGAGCGGCCGTAGGGCCTCGGCCGGCCGTCCGGCAGGAGACTCACGGAGGAACATCAGGCCGGAGGAACACCAGGGTCCGATGAACACCGGGCCCGAGGAACGCCAGGCCCGCCGGACGGCACCCGTCGGCGAGTGCCGTCCGGCGCGGTCACCCCGAACCACTCCGCACACAGGCCGTCCGCGGAGACCCGACCCCGCGGGCGGCTTCGCGCGTCCGGGGAGACGGCGGGTCCGGGCTCCGGGCGTCCGGCGGCCGGGCCGTGCGGACGGTGCCGGACGCCTCACCGCGGTGAGGGCGCGCGTACGCCGCGCGGGCCGTGGGCCCGTGACCGGCCCGCGGCGGCCCTGCGGAAGGCCGCGGAGGCGCGCGGCCGGCGCGGTGGCCCGGTCCGTCCCATGGCGGGCCACCGCGGAAGGCCGCGGGGGGCCGCCTACGAGCCGAGGACCGACGTGAGGAACTCCCCGACCCAGGCCAGCAGTTCCCGCCCGACCAGCGGCTTCCCGCCCACCTTCGCGGTCTTCGGGCGCGGTACGAGCACCTGGTGCGCCGCGGGCTTGACGACGGTCCCGGGGTACAGCCGCTTGACCCGCAGCTCCTGCGACTCGCGCAGGTCCACCGGCGCGAAGCGGACGTTGGCGCCCTGCAGCACGATCTCGCCGACGCCGCACGCGCGCGCGAGCATGCGCAGACCGGCGACCAGCAGCAGGTTCTCCACGGGTTCGGGCAGTTTGCCGTAGCGGTCGACGAGTTCCTCGCGGACGGCCCTGATGTCCTCCTCGCTGTTCGCGGAGGCGATGGAGCGGTAGGCCTGCAGGCGCAGGCGCTCGCCGGGCGCGTAGTCGTGCGGGACGTGCGCGTCGACGGGCAGCTCGATCTTGACCTCGAGCGGCTGCTCCTCCTCGATCCCGCCGGTCTCCAGCTGCCGCCGGTAGTCGGCGACGGCCTCGCCGACCATCCGCACGTACAGGTCGAAGCCGACGCCCGCGATGTGGCCGGACTGCTCGCCGCCGAGCAGGTTGCCCGCGCCGCGGATCTCCAGGTCCTTCATCGCCACGTACATGCCCGCGCCCATCTCGGTGTGCTGGGCGATGGTGGCGAGGCGTTCGTGCGCGGTCTCGGTCAGCGGCTTCTCCGGCGGGTACAGGAAGTACGCGTAGCCGCGCTCGCGTCCGCGGCCCACCCGGCCGCGCAGCTGGTGCAGCTGGGACAGGCCGAAGGTGTCGCCGCGCTCCACGATGAGGGTGTTGGCGTTGGAGATGTCGATGCCGGACTCGACGATCGTCGTGGAGACGAGCACGTCGAACTTCTTCTCCCAGAAGTCGACGACGACCTGCTCCAGCGCGGCCTCCGACATCTGGCCGTGGGCGGTGGCGATGCGCGCCTCGGGGACGATCTCGCGCAGCCGGGCCGCGGCGCGGTCGATGGACTCGACCCGGTTGTGGATGTAGAAGACCTGGCCCTCGCGCAGCAGTTCGCGGCGGACGGCCGCGCCGATCTGCCGCTCGTCGTACGGGCCGACGAAGGTCAGCACCGGGTGGCGCTCCTCCGGCGGGGTGGTGATGGTCGACATCTCGCGGATGCCGGTCACCGCCATCTCCAGGGTGCGCGGGATGGGGGTGGCCGACATGGTCAGTACGTCGACGTTGGCGCGCAGCTTCTTCAGCTGCTCCTTGTGCTCGACGCCGAAGCGCTGCTCCTCGTCGACGATGACCAGGCCGAGGTCCTTGAACTTGGTCTCCGAGGAGAACAGGCGGTGGGTGCCGATGACGACGTCCACCGAGCCGTCCCGAAGGCCCTCCAGCACGGCCTTGGCCTCGGTGTCGGTCTGGAAGCGGGAGAGCGCCTTCACGTTGACCGGGAACTGCGAGTAGCGCTCCGAGAACGTCCCGAAGTGCTGCTGCACCAGCAGCGTGGTGGGCACCAGCACCGCCACCTGCTTGCCGTCCTGGACGGCCTTGAAGGCGGCCCGCACGGCGATCTCGGTCTTGCCGTAGCCGACGTCGCCGCAGATCAGGCGGTCCATGGGGACCGTCTTCTCCATGTCCTCCTTGACCTCGGCGATGGTGGTGAGCTGGTCGGGCGTCTCCGCGTAGGGGAAGGCGTCCTCCAGTTCGCGCTGCCAGGGCGTGTCGGGTGCGAAGGCGTGGCCGGGGGCCGCCATGCGGGCGCTGTACAGCTTGATCAGGTCGGCCGCGATCTCCTTGACGGCCTTCTTCGCTCGGGCCTTGGTCTTGGTCCAGTCGGCGCCGCCCAGGCGGTGCAGCGTGGGGGCCTCGCCGCCGACGTACTTGGTGATCTGCTCCAGCTGGTCGGTGGGGATGTAGAGGCGGTCGCCGGGCTGGCCGCGCTTGGCGGGGGCGTACTCCACCACCAGGTACTCGCGGGTCGCGCCCTGCACGGTGCGCTGCACCATCTCGATGTAGCGGCCGACGCCGTGCTGCTCGTGGACGATGTAGTCGCCCGCCTCCAGGGTGAGCGGGTCGATGGTCTTGCGGCGCCGGGCCGGCATGCGCGCGCCGTCGCGGCCGGCGGCCTTCTGGCCGGACAGGTCGGTCTCGGTGAGGACGGCGAGCTTGAGGGCCGGGTCGACGAAGCCGTGGTCGATGGACCCGCACGCCACGTGGACGACGGACGGGGAGATCTCCCCGAGGTCCGCCTCCATGCGGGCGGCGACGCCCTCGCCGCCCAGCACCTCCACCGTGCGGGCCGCGGGGCCGTGGCCCTCGGTGACGAAGACCGTGCGCCAGCCGTCGGCGAGCCAGCCCTTGGTGTCGGCGAGGGCCTTGGCGGTGTCGCCGCGGTAGCTCTCGGGCGCGTGCATGCCGAGCTTGAGGGTGTCGGCGTCGAGCTCTTCGTCGGCGGCGAACGGCGACACCGACCACCACATCATGTCCAGCTCGCGCGCCCGCTCCCGCACGTCCGCGAGGGACCACAGGGAGGCCGCGCCGACGTCGATGGGGGCCTCGCCGCCGCCGGCGGTGGCCGCCCAGGAGGCCTGCAGGAACTCCTGGCTGGTGGCCACCAGGTCGGCGGCGCGCGTACGGACCCGCTCCGGGTCGCACACGACGGCCATGGAGCCCTCGGGCAGCACGTCGAGCAGTAGTTCCATGTCGTCGACCAGGACCGGCGCGAGGGACTCCATACCCTCGACCGCGATGCCCTCGGCGATCTTGCCGAGCAGTTCGCCGAGTTCGGGGTGCTGTTCGGCGAGGGCGCGCGCACGGGTCCGCACGTCCTCGGTGAGCAGCAGCTCGCGGCACGGCGGGGCCCACAGGCCGTGCTCGGCGACCTCCAGGGAGCGCTGGTCGGCGACCTTGAAGTAGCGGATCTCCTCGACGTCGTCGCCCCAGAACTCGACGCGCAGGGGGTGTTCCTCGGTGGGCGGGAACACGTCGAGGATGCCGCCGCGCACGGCGAACTCGCCGCGCTTCTCCACCAGTTCCACGCGCGCGTACGCGGCGGCGGCCAGGGCTTCGACGACCTCGTTCAGGTCGGCGCTCTGACCGGTCCTCAAGGACACCGGCTCCAGGTCGCCCAGGCCCTTGACCTGCGGCTGGAGCACGGAGCGGACGGGTGCGACGACGACGGAGACCGGGCCGGTCCCGGCGTCGTCGGAGCGGGGGTGGGCCAGGCGGCGCAGCACGGCCAGGCGGCGGCCGACGGTGTCGCTGCGGGGGCTGAGCCGCTCGTGCGGGAGGGTCTCCCAGGACGGGTACTCCACGACCCCCTCGGGCGGGAGCAGGGAGCGCAGGGCGGCGGCCAGGTCCTCCGCCTCGCGTCCCGTCGCGGTGACCGCCAGCACGGGGCGGCCGGCCTCGCGGGCCAGGGCGGCGACCGCGAAGGGGCGGGCGGCGGGGGGGCCGACCAGGTCGACGTGCATGCGGTTGCCGTCTGCGGCCGCCTTGATCGCTTCCGCGAGGGCGGTGTCCTTGACGACGGCGTCGAGCAGACCGTGCAGGCTCATTCGGGGGGCGCTTCCGTCCGGGGGGTGGGCAACACGACGGGCCCGACGCGTGTCACGGGCCGGGGGTCTCCAGCGTACGACGCCGCGCTCGCGGACGCCGGGCCTGTGGATGACCGCCCGCCCGCCCGTACCCAGCGTCGCGGCGCGCCCTCACGCGACGCCCACCCGCCCGTGCCCGCCCGTGCCCGGCGCCGCCCGCACGCCCTCCGGGGCTCCGCCTCCCGGACCCCCGGCCCCGGCGGTCGGACGGGGCCGGGGGAGCCGGCGGTCGGCCAGGGCACCGCCGGGCCCGGCGGACCGTGACGAGCCCGGCGCCGAAAGTCCCTCCCAGGACTTCCGGCGCCGGGCCCTCCCCCGCGCCCCCGTGCGCGGTGGTCCGGGGCGGCTACTCGGTCGCGATCGCGTTGAGCACGTTCATGCGGCCCGCGCGGAACGCCGGGATCAGCGCGGCGAACAGGCCCACGAACGCAGAGGCCACGAAGACGCCGATGATCGTCGGCCAGGGGATGTCGAGGACCATCAGGCCCTCCAGGGCGAGCAGCTGCTGGGCGGTGGCGCCCCAGCCCATGCCCAGTCCGAGGCCCAGCAAGGCGCCGAAGAGGGCGATGACCACGGACTCCATGCGGATCATGCGGCGCAGCTGGCGGCGCGAGAGGCCGATGGCCCGCATCAGGCCGATCTCCCGGGTCCGCTCGACCACCGACAGGGCCAGGGTGTTCACCACGCCCAGGATCGCGACGATGATCGCCAGGGCCAGCAGGCCGTAGATCATGTTCAGCAGCTGGCCGATCTGGTCCTTCAGGGCCTCCTTGTAGTCGGTCTGGTCGCGCACGGTGTACTGCGGGTAGTCGTGCAGCGCCGACTTCAGGGCCTTGTAGGCGGCGTCCTGCCGGCCGTCCTTCGCCGTGGCGAAGACCAGCGTGTCCAGCGGCATCCTGTCGGCCGGGACGTACTTGGCCATCGTGGCGATGGACGTGTACATCGCGCCGGCGTCGATGACGACGTCGCTGCTGGTGATGGCCCGGACCGTCAGGCGGGCGGTGGAGCCGTCCCGGAAGGCGACGGCGATCTCGGAGCCGAGGCGGATGCCGTGGTCCTTCGCGAACTTCTCGTGGACGGACATCGAGTCCGGCTCGTAGGCGTCCGCGAGGTTGCCGGCGACCGTCTCGGTGCGCAGGTCGGTGGCGTAGGAGGGGTCGGCCGCGGTGATCGCCGTGTCCTTGAGCGTCTTGCCGTCGGGGGTGGTGAAGTCGGCCTGGGTCCACTTGTACTCGGTGACCCGCTCCAGTCCCGGCGTGGCCTTGATGGCCCGGACCGCCTGCGGGGTGATCAGCTGGCCGTTGTCGTCCTGGACGATGAAGTCCGTGCCGACGGTCTTGTCGAGCTGGTCGGTGGCGGAGGCGACCATGGAGGAGCCGACCACCGACAGGCACGCCACCAGGGCGAGGCCGATCATCAGCGCGGCGCCGGTCGCGCCGGTGCGGCGCGGGTTGCGCAGGGCGTTGCGCTCGGCCATGCGGCCGACGGGGCCGAAGACCCGCAGCAGGACCGCACCGAGGACGCGGACCACGCCGCTCGCCAGCAGCGGGCCGATGACGACGAAGCCGATCAGGGACAGCACCACGCCCAGGCCGAGCCACAGGGAGCCCTCGGTGGCCTTGTCGGCACCGGCCGTCAGGAACAGGGCGAAGACGCCGGCGCCGGTGAGGACCGTGCCGATCACGCCCCGGACCCAGCCGGCCCTGGCGTCCGCCGGGGCGCCCGCGTCGCGCAGGGCGGCCATCGGGGAGATCCTGCCGGCCCGGCGGGCGGGCAGGTAGGCGGCCAGGACGGTGACGATCACGCCCAGGACCAGTCCGGCCACCGGGGTCGTCCAGGCCACGGTCAGGTCGTCGGTGGACAGTTCCATGCCCATCCGGCCCATGAGCTTCATCAGGCCGACCGCGAGGCCCACGCCGGCGCCGACGCCGAGCACGGACCCGACGAAGCCGAGCAGCAGCGCCTCGACCAGCACCGACCGGTTGACCTGCCGGCGGCTGGACCCGATGGCCCGCATCAGGCCGATCTCCCGGGTCCGCTGGGCGACCAGCATGGAGAAGGTGTTGATGATCAGGAAGATGCCGACGAGGAAGGCGATCCCGGCGAAGCCGAGCATCGCGTACTTCATGACGTTCATGAAGCCCTGGACGTCCTTCTGGTTGGCGTCTGCGGTCTCCTTCGCGGTCTGCACCCGGTAGTCGCCGCCGAGCTCGGCCAGGACGTTCTTCTTCAGCTGCGCGTCGCTGACGCCGGGGGCGGCGGTGACGTTGACGTCGGTGTAGACGCCCGTCTCGCCGATCAGGGCCCGCTGGGCGGTCGGGGTGTCCAGGTAGAAGATCGCGGCGCCGGGGTTGGTGACGGTGAAGTCGGCGATGCCGGAGATCTTCGCGGTGTGGGTGCCGACCGCGGTGATCACGCCGATCTCGTCGCCGAGCTCCAGGTGGTGCTTGTCGGCGGTGTCGGCGTCGACCATCACCTGCTCGGGGCCCTTGGGCGCGGCACCGGAGGTGATCTTCATGGTGCGGGCGTCGTTGCCGTCCCAGCTGCCGACGATGGTCGGGGCGCCGCTGGACGGGGACAGCTTGTCCTTGTCGGCGTCGACGACGGTCACCGAGGTGGAGGACACCGTGCCCTCGGCGGACTTCACGCCGTCCGCCCTGCGCACCTCGGTGAGCACGGAGGCCGGCATCACCGGCGGCTTGCCGTTGTCGGCGGTGGTCTCACCGGTGTCGGAGGCGCTCTTGGCGCTCACCGTCACGTCCGAGGAGGTGGCGGCGAAGAGCTTGTCGAACGTCGTGTTCATCGTGTCGGTGAACACCAACGTGCCGCACACGAACGCCACCGACAGCAGCACCGCCACCGCCGACAGCGCCATGCGGCCCTTGTGCGCGAGGAAGTTGCGCATGGAGGTCTTCAGCACGGTCATGACGTGCGCCCCCGGGCGTCGAAGTCCTTCATGCGGTCCAGGACCTGCTCGGCGGTCGGCTGGTGCATCTCGTCGACGATGCGGCCGTCGGCGAGGTACAGCACCCGGTCCGCGTACGAGGCCGCGACCGGGTCGTGCGTGACCATCACGATGGTCTGGCCGAGTTCGTCCACCGAGCGGCGCAGGAAGCCGAGCACCTCGGCGCCCGCGCGCGAGTCGAGGTTCCCGGTCGGCTCGTCGCCGAAGATGATCTCGGGCCGGGCGGCCAGCGCCCGGGCCACGGCGACGCGCTGCTGCTGGCCGCCGGACAGCTGGGTGGGCCGGTG
The DNA here is from genome assembly GCF_040678355.1 of Streptomyces sp. NPDC052701. Taxonomy (NCBI): domain Bacteria; kingdom Bacillati; phylum Actinomycetota; class Actinomycetes; order Kitasatosporales; family Streptomycetaceae; genus Streptomyces; species Streptomyces sp. NPDC052701. The sequence continues at coordinate 390,455 of NZ_JBFATO010000002.1, read as the reverse complement.
CTTGAGGCGGTCGGCGAGCCCGACGGTCTCCACGACCCGCGCCAGCCACTGCTTGTCCGGCTTGCGGCCGGCGATGTCCATGGGCAGCGTGATGTTCTCGAGCGCGTTCAGCGTCGGCAGCAGGTTGAACGCCTGGAATATGAAGCCGATCCGGTCCCGGCGCAGCTGCGTGAGCTTCTTGTCCTTCAGGCCGGTGATCTCGGTCTCGTCGAGGTAGATCTTCCCGGAGGTCACGGTGTCGAGCCCGGCCAGGCAGTGCATCAGCGTGGACTTGCCGGACCCCGAGGGGCCCATGATCGCGGTGAACTGACCGCGGGCGATGTCCACGTCGACGTGGTCGAGGGCGACGACCCGGGTCTCCCCGGACCCGTACGCCTTCACGACCTGCCGCGCCCGCGCGGCAACGGCCGTACGCCCTCCAGTACCCCCGTGCCTGGGAATGGTCACAGCCGATGTCACGGTATGTCTCCTATGTCGTCAACAGGTGCGTGCGAGAAGGCGGTCGGCGGCCGTCGGCCGCGTCACGCTCGTCCGGTCACGCGGATCAGTCTTCCGGTGGGGAGGGGTCCGGCGCGCTGGTGCCCGGCACCCTCTCGTCCTGGGGAAAACCCCACCCCCACCGCTGCGGTTCACCGCCCCCCAGCGGCGTAAAGCCAGGTTAAGGAGAGCCCCGTACCCGTCTCGTCCTCCGCCGGTACCAGTCCGCCCCGAGTCCTGGTACGGAGATACCCCTAGGGGCAGTCCGCCCACAGGTGGAGCCCGTCTCGGGGTCGGCTCCCCCTGAAGGCTCACCCAGGCTCCACCCTCCCGCGGCGTCAGGGTCAAGTGGGAAGCTGTCCGGCGGCAGACAGGTGCAAGGGGCAGGCAGGCGTGAGGGAAGGATTCCGGGTGGGCGGCACCAGATCCGCGGCGCACGGCACCGCACGGCCCGCGGCGACCGGCCGGCGCGGCGCCGTCGTCGCCGCCCTGATGCTCACGATGGCGCTGGCGGCACTCGACTCCACCATCGTCTCCACCGCGGTCCCGCAGATCGTCGGCGACCTCGGCGGCTTCTCGGTCTTCTCCTGGCTCTTCTCCGGCTACCTGCTGGCCGTGACCGTCACCCTGCCCGTCTACGGCAAGCTGTCGGACACCTTCGGCCGCAAACCGGTCCTGGTCGCGGGCGCGGCCCTCTTCCTGCTGGGCTCGCTGCTGTGCGCGCTGGCCTGGAACATGGGCGCGCTCATCGCCTTCCGCGTCGTGCAGGGCCTGGGCGGCGGCGCCCTGCAGGGCACGGTGCAGACGCTGGCCGCCGACCTGTACCCCCTGAAGGACCGCCCCAGGATCCAGTCCAGGCTGTCCACGGTGTGGGCGGTGTCCGCGGTCGCCGGCCCCGGCATCGGAGGCGTCCTGGCCGCGTACGCCGACTGGCGCTGGATCTTCCTGGTCAACCTGCCGATCGGCGCGGTGGCCCTGTGGCTGATCGTCCGTCACCTGCACGAGCCGCAGCGCGGGACCACGGCACGCGCGCGCGTGGACTGGCCGGGCGCGCTCGCGGTGTTCGCGTGCGCCGGGGCGCTGCTGACGGCCGTGGTGCAGGGCGGGGTGGCCTGGAAGTGGCTGTCGGCGCCCTCACTGGCCCTGTTCGGTACGGGACTTGTCCTGCTGGTGGTCGTGGTCGTGGTGGAACGCCGGGCGGCGGACCCGATCATCCCCGGATGGGTGTGGCGCCGCCGTACGATCGCCGCGGTGAACCTGGCACTGGGCGCGCTGGGCCTGCTGATGGTCGCCCCCACGGTCTTCCTGCCCACCTACGCCCAGTCGGTCCTGGGCCTGGCCCCCGTGGCGGCCGGATTCGTGCTGTCCGTCTGGACGTTGAGCTGGCCGGTGTCGGCGGCGCTGAGCCAGCACGTGTACCGCAGGATCGGCTTCCGCGACACCGCCCTGCTGGGCATCGGCGCGGCGGCGCTGGTCCTGTTCGCCTTCCCCTTCCTGCCGTACCCGGGCGAGGCGTGGCAGCCGGCGCTGCTGATGCTGCTGCTGGGCGCGGCCCTGGGCCTGTTCCAACTCCCGCTCATCGTCGGCGTGCAGTCGACGGTGGAGTGGCGGGAACGCGGTACGGCGACGGCCTCCGTGCTGTTCTGCCGCCAGACGGGCCAGACGGCCGGGGCGGCGCTCTTCGGCGCGGTCGCCAACGGGATGCTGGCCGCGCGGCTCGGCGGCGCGGGCGACCTGGATCCGGTGACCCGCGCCCTGGACACGGGCGCCGCCCCCGAGGCGACCCGGCGGGCGATCGCGGACGCGGTGCACGCGGTGTACCTGGGGGCTTCCTGCGCGGCGGCCCTGGCGTTCCTCGTGCTGCTGGTGCTGGCGCCGCGGAGGTTCCCGGTGCTCGAGCAGTAGCCGTGCCGCCGGCCGCGGCGACCCCTGCCCGCGCCGGCGACCCGGGCGCCGGCAGGGCGGGAACCGGCCGTCGGGGCCGGGGAACCGGCGGCTCCCTGGCCGCCTCCTCCTGGTGCCGGGCCCCGGCCCGGTCCACGGCTCCCCGCCGCCGGCTTCGACTGGTTCCCGTCCACCACGGCGGACCCGCCCTCCCTCCCCTTCGGCTTCCCGTGCGGCCGGCTCGGCACGGTGGCCGCCGGCCGGGCACGGGCGGAGCGACGGCGACGGCGGTACGAGGCGGTGCAGGGGTGGATCCGGGCGGGGACGGCGAGGGCGGGGACGGCGAGGGCTGGGGCGGCGAGGAAGGAAAGGTGACGGGCCCGGCCGGGCGGCGGCGCGCGGACGGCGGCGTACGCGATCCGGCTCCGCCGCCCGGCCGCGGGCACGCGGGGAAGCCGGGCCCGGCCGGCCGTGAAGGCGGCCGGGCCCGGCTTCCCCGCGCAGCGCGTCAGGCCGTCACAGCAGCCCGTCCCACATCTGCTCCAGCAGCACCGACCACCAGCTCTCCGGCGACCCGAGCGCCGCCGGGTCGAGCGCGGCCAGCTGCGCCTGGAAGTCGACGGTCCAGCGGCCCGCCTGCTCCTGGTTCAGCCCGAACCGCAGCCGCCACATCCGCCCCAGCAGCGCCAGGCAGCGCGCGAACTCCGGCAGCCCGGTGTTCACGAACTGCGGCGGCACCGGCGCCCCGCCCGGGCCCGCCTCCACCGGCACGGCGACGATGTTCGCCGTGCCGTACTGCACGCACAGCGCCTTGCCGAAGTCGCTGCCCACCACGAGGTAGGAGCCCGCGTCCGGCGCCGGCTGCACCCCGCGCTCGGCCGCCAGCTCCGCCAGCGTCGGCACCGGGCGCCCCGGCTGGGCCTGCGCCCAGAAGAACGGGCCCATGTCCACCGGCAGGCCGGCCACCACCAGGGTGTGCGCCACGATGGGCGGCACGCCCTGCCGGGACACCGCGGCCTGCTCGAACCGGAAGATCCCCGGCCCGAACGCGGCGCCCAGCTCCTGCGCGATGCCCTCCGGCGGAATCGGCGGCGCGGGATGCACCGGCGGCAGCGGCGCACGCACCGGGGCCGGACGCGCCGGCCCGTCGGCCACCTGGTGCAACTCGCCCTGGTGGGCCAGCAGTTCCCGCATGCCCTGCTGCCGGCTCGCGTGGTCCGTGCCGTACGGCGCGATGGACGTGATGCGCGCCTGCGGCCACTGCTCCCGGATCATCCGCGCGCAGTAGGCCCCCGGCAGCTCGCACGACTCCAGCTCCGTGTGCAGCTCCAGCACCTGGTCCGGGGGCACGTTCATGGCCCGCAGCTCGTGGAAGATCTGCCACTCCGGGTGCGGCGTGCCCGGCGCCGAACGCCGGATCAGCTGCTGCTCGGAACCGTCCTGCGCGCGGTAGCGCAGCACGGCCTGGTAGCCGGGACCGACGGTCGGCAGCCCGGCGGGCTGCTGCGGATGGCCGTACGCCGGCGGCTGACCCGGCAGAGGCTGACCAGGCACGGGCTGACCCGGCAGAGGCCGGCCCGGCACGGGCTGACCGGGCGGCGGCACCGCGCCCGGCGGCGTGGGCGGGGCGGCACCGGGCATCCCGGGCACACCGGGGGCCTGCGGCGGCAGAGGCGTGCCGGGAGGGCCGGCAGGAGGGCCGACGGGAGGCGCGGAGAGCACGGTCTCCGCGTGGTGCACCGGCCCACGCGCGCCCCCCGGCGTGCCCTGCGCGCCGGGCGCACCCGGCATGCCCGGGGCACCCGGAGGGCCCGGCGGCTGCGGCACGCCCGGGGCACCGGGCCCCACCCGAGCGGGGTCGGCGAACATCGTGGTGGCATGGTGCACACCGCCCGGAGGCGTACCACCGGGCGCGTTCGGCGCACCGGGCGCGCTCGGCGCACCGGGCGGCTGCGGGGCGCCGGGAGCATGCGGAGGCTGCGCGCCCCCCTGCCCCGCCCCGGCGCCGCCCTCGCGTCCCTCGGGACCGGGCGCCGACACGAACTGCGTCGGTACGTAACCGCCCGCCGCGGCACCCGGCGCCCCCGGGGCACCCGGCGGAGGCGGCGTCACCGGACCCGCGCCGCGGCGCGGCGGCGGAGCCGCCTTGCTGGTCGCGGCGTCGGCGATGTCCCCGGCGTTCGGCGGAAGCGGCCGCTGCGGCGTGCCGCCCGGAGCGGCCGGCGCCCCGCCCTGCGCGGGCGGCGGCGTGCTCCCCCGCGGCACCCCGGCAGGCGGCGTCCCCGGCACCCCCGGCGAAGGCGAAGGCGTACCCGGCACCGCCCCGCCCGGGCCCTGCGGATGCCCGTACGGCACCCCGCCCTGGGTGGGAGGCGGCGCACCAGGACCGCCGGGACCGCCCGGCACCCCCGGAGGAGGCGTGTGCGAAACCCCCGCGGGGGGCGTGCCCGCAGGCCCCGCGCCGTGCGAACCACCCACCGGGCCCGGCGCGCCGGGGTCCTCGGCCGCCGGCACGAGCGCCGTGGGAGGCAACTGGCTGCCGCCCGACATCAGGGCCGTCTTCGCGTCCGGCGTCACCGCGGGCGGCGACGCGTCCTCGGCCCCGCCCAGCGGCGGCGCGAACACGGTCTCGGGCAGCGGCACGGACCGGTCGTCACCGGCGTCCGCGGTGATGTCCGTACCGGCCCACGGCGTGGCCCCGGCCGGTGTCTGCGCGGGAGCCGCCGGCCACGCCGCACCGCTCCCGGGCGCACCCGGCGCCCCGCCCCCGGACACGGCAGCCGGCCGGGAAGCAGCCGGCGAAGGAGCGGGAACCGGCTCGGGACCAGGCGCGGACGCCGAGTCGGGCCCCGGCCCGGCCTCCTCCCCGCCGTCACCGTCGCCGTCACCGCCCCGCCGGTCCGGAATCCCCAGCCTGTCGGCCGCCTCCTGCAACCACTCCGGCGGCGTCAGCAGGAAGGACGTCTGGTTCAGGTCCACCCGCGCGGCCGGCGCCGCCGCCGGTTCGTCCACCGCGTCCGGACGGCCGTACTCCTCCTCGTACCGGCGGATCACCTCACCCACCGGCAGCGCCGGCCACAGCGTCGCCTCACCGCTGTCCCGCGCGATCACCAGCCGCTGCCCGCCACCGTCCGAACGCGGCCCGTCCGCACGGTCCTCCGCCCACACCACGAACCCGAGCTCGAACTCCCGCACCCGCACCTCACGGTGCTGGTACGACGGCACGTCGCCGTTGATCCACTCCTCGGCGCGCTCCTGCGCCTGCGCGAACGTCACCATCGCCAGTTCACTCCCCCACCGAAGACGCCGAAGACGCCGACGCCACCGGCACCGCCCGCGCGAACCCGCCGTCGACCATCAGGTTCGCCACCGTCTCCAGCTCCGGAGGACTGCCCGCCAGCCGGGACAGGAAGGCGTCGAAATCGTCCCCGCACGGCAGCAGCAGCCGTTCCACCCGCTCCGCCGGCGACCACGAGGGATCCACGTCCCGCACGTCGTCGTACGCGCAGAACCACACCGAACCGATCCGCTCGCCCTTGACCTTCACCGCCAGCAGACCGCCCTGGACGAAGGCGACCCCGAGGTAGTCCTTCGTCAGGTGGTCCCGCAGGCATTTGTTGACGTACACGAGGTCGTTGACGGCGGCCTCGTCCCGCACCGTGAAGAACGGCTGGTCGACCAGCAGCCCCAGCCCCGCGTCCAGCGCGGTGCCGACGGGGGCGCACCCGCCCGCCGCCTTCAGGAACGACCGGTACGCGCCGGGCAGCCGGTACCCCAGGTCCTCCTCGACCTGCTGCACCTGCGCCTCCGTCACCGCCACACCCGACTTCGGCAGCCCGAAGTGCGCCGGACGGGTCTCCTGCAGCGGCCGCGTGCCCCGCTTGTCCCGGTCGACGTCCGCGGTCGCGACACCACCGTGATGCCGCAGCAGCGCCTTCACCTCGACCGGCACCAGCTCCAGCCGCCGCGTGCCCACCACGTGATGCCACGTCCAGCCGTGCGGCGTCGCCACCGCCGGCACCGTGTCCCACAACTCGTGCCCGGACGCCGCCAGCGCCGCGTTCGCCGACACGTAGTCCGTCAGCCGCAACTCGTCGACCCCGAACCCCTCCGGCGGCTCCGCGATCTCCGCCGCCGCACGCGCGTAGGGCGAGAAGTCGGGGTAACCACGCTCGTCCACCCGCACCCCCCTGGGGTGACGGGCCGCCCGCACCGGATCCGGGAAGTGCACGACCTGCCCGGCATAGGCCGCGTTCGGCGGCGCGGCTTCTCCCCCGGCCTGGCGGCCGGGAGGTCCCCCCAGCCCGAGCCGACCTGTCGTCATGGCGGTTGCCCCCTGCGGCACTCTGTACGGCCGTACCGACCATCCGTGGTCCCTTACGGTCCGTATCGACTGTCACGTCTGTCTCAACTGCTCCACACGACGACACGCGTCGACCGCATGGATCGCGGTGCCGACAGCCTATGCGGTACGCCGACACCGGTCACCGGCACCGGTCACCAGCCCCTCCGCCTCCGTGACCAGCCGTCACCCCGCCGTGACAGCCTGCCCGGACCCGGGCGTGTCGCCCCGCCCCAGCTTCCACACCAGCCACGCCATTTGGCACTCTGTGACCTCCCGGGGGATGCACAGGAGGGGAAGACGATCATGAGTGCGACGCAGACAGGACCCCACACGAGCCGCTCCGGCGACCCCCGGTCCGGCGACCCGCGCGTCGGCTGGAGCACCGCCGACACCCCGCACACCCCCGTCCTGCGCCACCGTCGTGACGGCATCCTGCCCACCGTCGCCGCCGCCCTCTCCGTCCGCGGCGCCACCCTCACCGGCACCGCCGCCCGCGGCGACACACCCCCCGCCCTGCACCCCCTCGTCCAGGACTTCCTCGACACCCTCACCAGCGGCCAACGCGACCGCTTCACCGGCCGCTGCGCCGAGACCATCCTCATCTCCCGGCACATCGCCGCCGCCGACGCCGCCCGCAGCAAACGCGCCGCCCGCAGACCCATGACCAACGGCGAAGCCCGCAAAGCCCTCAAACACGCCAAGCTCACCGCCCGCCACATCCGCGAGGACGGCGACCCCCTGCACGGCGGCTTCGCCGCCCCCTGCCGCGCCTGCACCGCGCTCAGCGCCCACTTCGGCGTCCGCATAGTCGACCCGGCCGCGCGGAACGGCTGACACCCCGTCCACCGCGCCCACCGCGCCACCACCGGACACCACCCCACCACGACGCCCACCCGGGCGCCGGGCCACGACCTCAGCGATCTCCACGGACGAAGGGCAGATGCACACCGACCGCCACTCCACCACCCGCTTCCCCGTCCCCGTCGACGCCGCCCTGCGCGCCGCCGGCTGGCAACCCGGACGCTGGGACATCAAACAGGCCGAGATCTGGGCCGACACCCTGCGCGACCACGTCTCCCCCGCCGGACACCGCCACACCGTCTTCCCCGCCGCCGTCGAGGCCTGGGCCGAGTTCGGCGGCCTCCACATCGCCCCCACCGGGCCCGGCCGCCAGGTCGCCCCCGCCGCCCTCCACCTCGACCCCCTGCACGGCCTCCACATGGCCCGCACCCTCGGCGACCTCGGCCGCGCCCTCGGCACCGAGGTCTGCCCCCTCGGCGCCGAAACCGACACCCACGCCCTCCTCGCCATCGACGCCGAAAGCCGCGTCTACGCCCTCGACCACACCGGCGACTGGTACCTCGGCCCCGACATCGACCAGGCCCTCGCGACCCTCGTCTCCGGCATCGGACCCACCCGCCTCACAACGGGCTGACCCCACCCCGGCCGAGCGCGCCCCTCACCACGGCCCCACGGACCCACGGACCCACGGACCCACGGACCCACGGACCCACGGAAGGGCCTACGCCGCCGGAATCACCGCCGACACCCGGAAACCCCCCGACTCCGTCGGCCCCGACACGAACACCCCGCCCAGCGCCGAGACCCGCTCCTTCATACCGACCAGCCCGTTCCCGCCGGACGGCAACCGCGCCGACGACGCCGCCGCCTCGGGCGGCTCGTTCTCCACCTGCATCGCGATCTCCGACACCCGGTGCGCCACCCGCACATGCGTCTTCGCCCCCGCCGCATGCTTGTGGACGTTCGTCAGCGCCTCCTGCACCACCCGGTACGCCGTCTGCTCCACCTCCGGCGGGTACGACCGCGCCTCCCCCTCCACCGACAGGTCGACCACCATCCCCGCGGCCGCCGACTGCCCGATCAACTCGTCGAGGTCCGACAGACACGGACCCTCCTCGTCCACGGCCCGCGAAGCCGCCGCGGCGGCGGCCACCCCCACGGCGGCCAGCGGCACCTCCGGCTCCCGCCGCGTCGCCTCCCCGCCGGCGCGCAGCACCCCGAGCATCTCCCGCAGCTCCGTCAGGGCCTGCCGCCCCATGTCCCCCACGAGCGCGGCGTTCCGCACCGCCTTCTCGGGATCCTTCCGCGCCACCGCCTGCAGGGCGGCCGCGTGCACCACCATCAGACTCACCCGGTGCGCGACGACGTCGTGCATCTCCCGCGCGATCCGGGTCCGCTCCTCGTTCCTGGCCCACTCGGCCCGCTCCTCGGCCCGCTCCGCCAGCAGCTGGAGCTCCCGCTCCAGGCTGTCCGCCCGCTCCCGCAGACTCTCCATCAGCCGCCGGCGCGCCCCGATGTACAGCCCGAGGAGCACGGGAGGCGCGGTCAGGCCCAGCGAGGTGGTGATGGCGGCGAACGGGACGAACCAGTCCCCCAGGTCCACATCCCCCCGCCCCATGCTCTGGCGCACCCGCACGAACGTCACGATGAGCGTCCCCACCAGCGACATCCCCGCCAGCAAGCCGATGATCCGGCGGGGCAGCTCCGACGCGGCCAGCGTGTACAGGCCGACGATGCCCATCAGGAAGGCCATCTGGGCCGGCGTGACGGCGATCGTCACGAGCACGACGGCGATCGGCCACCGCCGCCGCACCACCAGCACGGAACCGGCCAGCACCCCGAAGAGGACACCGGCGGCCACCGGGATCCCGGCGTCCCGCGCGAACGGGATCCCCTCCAGTCCGCACTCCAGCGCGGACACCACACCCGAGCCGACATCGAGCACGGCACTGCGCCGTCTGGCCCACCACCACGGCCCTCCCCGGGCCGTCACGTGCTTCTCCCCCGTCGTGGTCATGCCCTCCAGCCTACGGGCGGCGGCCGGGCCTTTTCCGGCGAGTTTCCGGGACCGGCCCGCACCACAGTGGGTGACCGGACGGAAGCGATACGCCCCGAAATCCCTCGAACTGCTGAATCGCTCACCGTTCGACCCCGGAAGCAGGCATTCCATCCGGACGGTATGCACATGGCACATGCAACCGGCACATACGCCGACTTCGAAGCACTGCGGGAGCGGGCCGTGGCACTGCGGCGGGCGGGCCTGAGCCTCCGCCAGATCCGCGACGAACTGAAGATCTTCAACAACGACCTCCTCAACCGGCTGGTGAAGGGGGAACCGCCGCCGGAATGGACCAAGCGCCCGCGCGCCAAGGACGACCTGCGCCAGAAGGCCCGGGAGCTGCGCCTCCAGGGCTGGACCTACGACCGGATCGAGGCGGAACTGGGGTGTTCCAGAAGCTCCGTGTCGCTGTGGGTCCGGGACCTGCCGAAGCCGGAGCGACGCGACCCGTCGGAGGCGGCGGCGATCGCCCGGCGGGGCCGGGAGGAGAAGCTGCGGATCCGTGACGAGGAGCGCCGACGTACCAAGGAGACCGCCAGGCGGGCCGTCGGCGAGCTGTCGTCGCGGGAGCTGTTCCTGCTGGGCGTCGGCCTGTACTGGGCCGAGGGCGCCAAGGACAAGCCGTACGACCGCCGCGAGAACGTCACGTTCGTCAACAGCGACCCGAGCATGATCAGGGTCTTCCTGGCCTTTCTCGACCTGCTGGGTGTGGAGCGCGAGCGCCTTCGCTTCACGGTGATGATCCACGAGTCCGCGGACGTGGCGAGCGCCGAGCGGTACTGGGCGGACCTCGTCGGCGCGGACCGCTCCGCGTTCAACAAGACGATCCTCAAGAGGCACAATCCGAAGACGGTGCGCAAGAACGTCGGCGACTCCTACCGGGGGTGCCTGGTGATCAAAGTCCTGCGGAGTGCCGAGTTGTACCGTCGCATCGAAGGCTCTTGGTACGGCATAGTGTTGGGAGCCGACTCGACCACCTAACCGAATGTCCGGTTTAGTCGAGTTTCATCCCCCATGGTGTAATCAGGCAGCACTGAGGGTTTTGGTCCCTTAAGTTCAGGTTCAAATCCTGATGGGGGAGCCTGTCGCATCCGGGCCCTGACGGTCACGTCGGGGCCCGCACCCGTACCCCCCACAAAACCCCCCGGTATCCTGCGGATGTCCACCCCACCCCATCCACAGCCGAAGGGCATCCCGTGAGCGCCAACCGCCCGGCAGCCGTCGTCGTTCTCGCAGCGGGTGAGGGCACCCGTATGAAATCGGCCACACCCAAGGTCCTGCACGAGCTCTGCGGCCGCAGTCTCGTGGGTCATGTGCTCGCCGCCGCCGGCGAGCTGGAGCCCGAGAACCTGGTCGTGGTGGTCGGGCACGCCCGCGAGAAGGTGACCGCCCACCTCGCCGGGATCGCCCCCGAGGTCCGCACCGCCGTGCAGGAGCGGCAGAACGGCACCGGGCACGCCGTCCGCATGGCGCTGGAGGAGCTGGGCGGCTCGGTCGACGGGACGGTCGTCGTCGTGTGCGGTGACACTCCCCTGCTGACCGGTGGGACGCTGCGGGCCCTCGCCGCCGCGCACGCCTCCGACGGCAACGCGGTCACCGTGCTGACCGCCGAGGTGCCGGACGCCACGGGGTACGGCCGTATCGTGCGCGACGGGGCGACGGGTGCGGTGACGGCGATCGTGGAGCACAAGGACGCGACCGAGGCCCAGCGGGCGATCCGGGAGATCAACTCGGGGGTGTTCGCGTTCGACGGGCAGTTGCTGGCGGAGGCGTTGAAGCAGGTCCGTACGGACAACAGTCAGGGCGAGGAGTACCTGACGGACGTGTTGGGGATCCTGCGCGAGGCGGGTCACCGGGTGGGCGCGTCCGTGGCCGGTGACCACCGTGAGATCGCGGGGATCAACAACCGTGTGCAGTTGGCCGAGGCGCGGCGGATCCTCAACGACCGGCTTCTGACGCGGGCGATGCTGTCCGGGGTGACGGTCGTCGATCCGGCCACGACGTGGGTGGACGTGACGGTCACGTTCGAGCAGGACGTGACCGTTCATCCGGGTACCCAGCTGCACGGTTCCACCCATCTGGCCGAGGGGTCGGAGGTGGGGCCGAACTCGCGGCTGACCGATACGCGGGTAGGTGCGGGGGCGCGGGTGGACAACACGGTGTCCCTGGGGGCGGAGATCGGGCCGGGGGCGAGTGTGGGTCCGTACGCGTATCTGCGTCCGGGGACGCGTCTGGGGCCCAAGGGCAAGATCGGTACGTACGTCGAGACGAAGAACGCGACGATCGGTGAGGGCACGAAGGTGCCGCACCTGTCCTATGTCGGTGATGCGACGATCGGTGAGTACACGAACATCGGTGCCGCGAGCGTGTTCGTGAACTATGACGGACAGGACAAACACCACACCACTGTGGGGTCGCACTGCCGTACCGGTTCGGACAACATGTTTGTGGCTCCTGTCACGGTCGGGGACGGTGCGTACACCGCCGCCGGGTCCGTGATCACCAAGGACGTGCCGCCCGGTTCGCTGGCCGTGGCCCGTGGCCAGCAGCGGAATATCGAGGGTTGGGTGGCCCGCAAGCGTCCGGGGAGTGCGGCCGCGAGGGCGGCCGAGGCGGCTTCCCGGGAGGGCGGCGGCGAGGGCTGACCGGAAACCGGCGCGCCGGACACGGCGTACCGTGATAGGTGCACATCCGCACCCCCACCAGCTGAGACGGCCTCTCTCAATCCAGCTGAGAGGTCTCTCGACATCCAGCTGCGACACCTCTGAGGAGAAAGTGCTGTGACCGGGATCAAGACGACCGGCGAGAAGAAGATGATGTTCTTCTCCGGCCGCGCCCACCCCGAGCTTGCCGAGGAGGTCGCCCACGAGCTGGGTGTCGGGGTCGTCCCGACGAAGGCCTTCGACTTCGCCAACGGCGAGATCTACGTGCGTTACCAGGAGTCGGCGCGTGGTGCCGACTGCTTCCTGATCCAGAGCCACACGGCTCCGATCAACAAGTGGATCATGGAGCAGTTGATCATGATCGACGCGCTGAAGCGTGCGTCGGCGCGGTCGATCACGGTGATCGTGCCGTTCTACGGTTACGCGCGGCAGGACAAGAAGCACCGCGGGCGTGAACCGATCTCGGCGCGTCTGATCGCGGACATGATGAAGGCGGCGGGGGCGGACCGGCTCCTGACCGTCGATCTGCACACGGACCAGATCCAGGGCTTCTTCGACGGTCCGGTGGACCACCTGTTCGCGCTGCCGCTGCTGGCGGACTACGTGGGCGGGAAGGTGGACCGGGAGAAGCTGACGGTGGTGTCGCCGGACGCCGGCCGTGTGCGGGTGGCGGACCGCTGGTGCGACCGGTTGGGCGCGCCGCTGGCGATCGTGCACAAGCGTCGGGACAAGGACGTGGCGAACCAGGTGACCGTCCACGAGGTCGTGGGTGAGGTCAAGGGCCGTGTGTGCGTGCTGGTGGACGACATGATCGACACCGGTGGGACGATCTGTGCCGCGGCGGACGCGCTGTTCGCGCACGGTGCGGAGGACGTGATCGTGACGGCGACGCACGGTGTGCTGTCGGGCCCGGCGGCGGACCGGCTGAAGAACTCGCGGGTGAGCGAGTTCGTGTTCACGAACACGCTGCCGACGCCGAACGAGCTGGGCCGGGATCTGGACAAGATCAAGGTGCTGTCGATCGCGCCGACGATCGCGAGCGCGGTGCGCGAGGTGTTCGAAGACGGTTCGGTGACGAGCCTGTTCGACGAGCAGTGAGGTCCCGCCGCCAGGCCCTGTCGTAGATCGTTTTGGGTGCGGCCTCCCTCTCCGAGTAAACTGCTGCAGTTGCTCGGCGAGGGAGGCCGTACCGCTTCGGAAGAGGCTCGTACGGCGGTCCGTAATCGACGCGCTCTTCGTAGCAGGCCGTTCGTGGCCGGGTGACCACGTCCGTTTCTGACTTCGAGGAGTGATCATGTCCGAGGTGAAGCTCACCGCCGAGACGCGCACCGAGTTCGGCAAGGGTGCCGCGCGTCGTATCCGTCGTGACAACAAGGTTCCGGGTGTGCTGTACGGCCACGGCTCGGACCCGCTGCACCTGACCTTCCCGGGTCACGACCTGCTGCTGGCCCTGCGTACGCCGAACGTGCTGATCTCGCTGGACATCGACGGCAAGACGAGCGAGCTGGCGATTCCGAAGTCCGTGCAGCGTGACCCGCTGAAGGGCTTCCTGGAGCACGTGGACCTGCAGCTGGTGCAGCGTGGCGAGCAGGTCACCGTGGAGATCCCGGTGCAGACCGAGGGCGAGCTGGCCCCGGGCGGCAACCTGCTGGAGCACGTGCTGAACGCGCTGCCGGTCGAGGCCGAGGCCACGCACATCCCGGAGGCCGTGACGGTGTCGGTGGAGGGTCTGGCGGCGGGTGCCTCGGTCCTCGCCAAGGACATCGCGCTGCCCAAGGGCGTCACGCTGGCCGTCGAGGAGGACACCGTCGTGCTGCAGGTGCTGGCCGCGCAGGTCGAGGAGGCCGCGGAGGGTGCCGAGGGCGAAGAGGCCGCCGAGGCCTGATCCTCACCGTCGTCGTTTCGTCGGCCGCTGTTCCCGTGCGGGGCAGCGGCCGACGCGTATGAAGGAGACATGGACGTGACGACCGAGGCCGGTGCCCCTTGGCTGATCGTGGGTCTGGGCAATCCGGGGCCCGAGTACGCGATGAACCGGCACAACGTGGGTTTCATGGTGGCCGAGCTGCTGGCGGAGCGGATCGGGGGGAGGTTCAAGCGGGCCGGGAAGGCGCAGGCGCAGGTGGTCGAGGGGCGGATCGGGCCGCCGGGTCCGGGGAGCCGGCGGGTGGTGCTGGCGAAGCCGATGTCGTACATGAACCTGTCGGGCGGTCCGGTGAACGCGTTGCGGGACTTCTACAAGGTGCCGGTGGCGCATGTGGTGGCGGTGCACGACGAGTTGGACATCGACTACGGGGCCCTGCGGCTGAAGCTGGGGGGCGGGGACAACGGTCACAACGGGCTGAAGTCGATCACGAAGGCCATGGGGCCGGATTATCACCGGGTGCGGTTCGGGATCGGCCGGCCGCCGGGGCGGATGCCGGTGGCGGACTTCGTGCTGAAGGACTTCTCGTCGGCGGAGCGCAAGGAGCTGGACTACTTCGTGGACCGTGCGGCGGACGCGGTGGAGTGTCTGGTGATCGACGGGCTGGAGCGGGCGCAGGGGACGTACAACTCCTGACGTGCCGCCCGGCGGAGTTGACCGGCCGTGCAGGTATGGCCAATGATCCCGGCCATGCCTGCCTCTGTCCCCACCCTTCGTCAGGCCTCGTACACCGCGCTGCGCTTCGGGCGGCTGGTGGTGATGGGCGCGGTCACGGCGCTGATCCTGGTCGCGGGTGTGTGGGGGTCGTGGGGGACGGCGCAGTACGTGATGCTCACCAAGGGGCGGGAGCGGGGCACGGTCGAGGTGAGCCGGTGCGGCGGGGGCACCTGCTTCGGGCCGTACACGCCGGTGTCGGCGGGGTCCCAGCCCCGGGGGAGGGTCGTCATCGAGGACACGGTGGCGGTGTCGCAGGGGCGCGCGTACCCGGTCGTGGTGAAGCCGGACGGTGAGCAGGTGGTCCGTTCGGGTCCGGCCGGGGTGCTGTACGCGTGGGTTCCGCTGGGCGGGGCGCTGTTGCTGGCGTCGGTGGTGGTGGCGGGGGGTCTGCGGCGGACGCGGGCCGCGTGGGTGCTGGCGGGGGCGGGGTGGGCGCTGCTCACGGCCGCTTTCGTGACTCTCTGAGGGGTTCGCGCGCGCCGCGCCACGTGTCCCCTTCCTCGCCGCGCGTTCCGTGCGTTCCTCGCGCCGGGGCGCGCGTCGCCGCGGGTCCGTGCGGGACCGGCGTACGCGAAGGGCCGTGCCCCCGGGTCCGTGCGGGACCCGGGGGCACGGTCGTGTCCGGTGGGCGGGTCAGCCGGTGTTGCGCAGGCCCGCGGCCACGCCGTTGACGGTCAGCAGCAGGGCGCGGGAGAGCAGCGGGTCGGGCTGCTCGCCGGCGGCGGCCGCGTCGCGCTGGCGCTTGAGCAGGGCGACCTGGAGGTAGGAGATCGGGTCGAGGTAGGCGTCGCGGATGGCGAAGGTCTGCTTCAGGACGGGCTGGGCGTCCAGCAGTTCGTCCTCGCCGGTCACCCGCAGGACCTCGGCGACGGTCAGCTCGTGTTCGGCCTTGATGGTGTCGAAGACGTGCTTGAGGTGGTCGGGGACGAGGGTGTCGACGTAGTGCTGGGCGATCCGCAGGTCGGTCTTGGCCAAGGTCATCTCGACGTTGGAGATGAAGTTGCGGAAGAAGTGCCACTGCTGGTGCATCTCGTCGAGCACGGTGTCCAGGCCGGCCTCGCGCAGCGCCTTCAGGCCGGAGCCGACGCCGAACCAGCCGGGCACGATCTGGCGGGACTGGGTCCAGCCGAACACCCACGGGATGGCGCGCAGGCCGTCCAGTCCGGCGCCGCTGTCGGGCCTGCGGGACGGCCGGGAGCCCAGGTGGAGGTCGGCGAGCTGGTCGACGGGGGTGGAGGCGAAGAAGTACGCCGGCAGGTCGGGGTCCTCGACCAGGCGGCGGTAGGCGGCGTGGGCGGCGTCGGAGACGACGTCCATGGCGGCGTCCCAGCGGGCGAGGGCCTCGACCGACTGGCGGGGGGCGGTGTGCAGGGCGGAGGCCTGGAGGGTGGCGGCGAGCGTGAGTTCCAGGTTCTCGCGGGCCAGGGAGGGGATGAGGTACTTGTCGGAGATGACCTCGCCCTGCTCGGTCACCTTGATCTCGCCCTCCAGGGTGCCCCAGGGCTGGGCGAGGATGGCGTCGTGGGTGGGGCCGCCGCCGCGGCCGACGGTGCCGCCGCGGCCGTGGAAGAGCCGCAGCCGCACGCCGTAGCGGTGCGCCACGTCGCGCAGGCGGCGCTGGGCGCGGTGGATCTCCCACTGGCTGGTGGTGATGCCGCCGAACTTGGAGGAGTCGGAGTAGCCGAGCATGACCTCCTGGACGTCTCCGCGCAGCGCGACCAGGCGCCGGTAGGAGGGGTCGGAGAGCATGTCCTCCAGGATGGTGTCGGCGGCCCTGAGCTCGTCGGTGGTCTCCAGCAGCGGCACGATGCCGATCTTCGCCCAGCCGGCGTGCAGGTCGATCAGGCCGGCCTCGCGGGCGAGGACGGCGGCGGCGAAGACGTCGTCGGCGCCCTGGCACATGGAGATGATGTACGACTCGATGACCTCGGGTCCGAAGACCTCCAGGGCCCGCTTGACGGTCTGGAAGACGCCGAGGGTCTTCTCGCCGGCCGCGTCGACGGGGGCGGGGGTGGGTGCGAGCGGGCGCCGGGAGCGCAGTTCCTTGGCGAGCAGCTTGGCGCGGTAGTCGCGGGGCATGTCGGCGTAGCGCCAGGACTCCTCGCCGAGCCGGTCGAACAGCTGGCCGAGGGCGTGGTGGTGGGCGTCGGCGTGCTCGCGGACGTCCATGGTGGCGAGCTGGAGGCCGAAGGCGGCCAGGGTGCGGATGGTGCGGGCCAGGCGGCCGTCGGCGAACAGGCCGCCGCGGTGTTCGCGCAGCGAGGTCTGGATGATGCGCAGGTCGGCGAGGAGCTGGGAGGTGCCGAGGTAGTCGCGGCCGGGCTGGTGGGGGGTGCCCTTGGCGAGCCGCTGCTTGGTGTTCTCCAGCTTCTGCCGGATGCAGGTGGCCTTGAGCCGGTAGGGCTCCTCGGCGTTGAGGCGCTTGTAGCGGGGGCTGATCTCGGGGAGGTTGTCCAGGTCGGCCTGGAGGGAGGTCAGCAGTTCCTCGGTGGCGCCGGCGTAGCGGATGGAGTTGGACAGGAAGCCGCGCAGCTCGTCGATGGTCTCCAGGGCGTCGTTGATGCCGTGCTCGTGCTGGAGGATCAGGACGTCCCAGGTGACCTGGGGGGTGACGTTGGGGTTGCCGTCGCGGTCGCCGCCGATCCAGGTGCCGAAGGTGAGGGGGCGGGTGTCGTCGGGGAGCTTGACGCCGACGCGCTCCAGCTCGGCGGTGAGGTCCTCCAGGACGTCGCCGACCGCGCCGGCGTGCAGTTCGTCCAGGTAGTAGATGGCGTTGCGGGCCTCGTCGGCCGGCTCCGGGCGTACGACGCGCAGCTCGTCGGTCTGCCAGACGAGGTCGATGTTCTCGGCCAGGCGGGTGTCCAGGCGGCGGCGGTCGGACTCGATGACCGGGGTCTCCAGGAGCGCGGCGATGCGCCGGAGCTTGTTCAGGACCGACCGCCGTGCGGCCTCGGTGGGGTGGGCCGTGAAGACGGGGCGGACGTTGAGGTTCCGGACGGTCTCGCGCAGGTGCTCGGGGTCGGCGTCCTTGAGCCGGTCGGCGGTGCGGGCGAGCAGGCCGCCCTCGGCGGCGCGCCGGGCGCGCAGTTCGCGGCCGCGGTGGACCTGCTCGGTGACGTTGGCCAGGTGGAAGTAGGTGGAGAAGGCGCGGACCAGCTTGGCCGCGGTCTGCAGTTCCGTGCCGCGCAGCAGCTCGGCGGCGGCCTCGCCGTCCTCGCGGGTGAGGCGGCGCACCTTCTCGACGAGGTCGAGCAGCTCGGGGCCCTCCTGGCGGACGAGCGTCTCACCGAGCAGGTCACCCAGTCGGCGGATGTCGGCGCGCAGCTCGCTGCTGGTCGTGGTGGTCTGGTCGTCGGCACTGCTCACAGGTGCGGCTCCTTGCAGTGTTGAAGCTCGTCTGGGAGGGGAACCCGGACGGCGTCTCGCGCGGCGGTGCCGCTCACGGGCCGGACGTCCGGGAAAAACTCAGAGCGGACCGCGCTGTCCGACCGAACAACAGGATAGGTGTCGGCCGGGGCTCGTGGGCTCGCGGGCTCTTGCCGACGGGCGAGACGCCGCCATAACTTACGAAGCCGTAGGTTACGGAACCGTAGGAAGTGTCGTGCGGTTCCGGCCCCGGCACCGTCTCAGTCCACAAACCCCCCAGGGGATGCGTATGACCAGTAGTTCCGATGTGATCGAAGAAGCGCCGAACACGCCCGGCCGGCCCGTCGGCTCCGCCGCGCCCTCCGCCACGCTGGGCGGCGAGCGGAAGCGCTCCATCGAGCAGATCACCCTCCTCCTCTTCATCGTCGTTCCGTTCCTGGCACTGGTGGCGGCGGTGCCGCTGGCGTGGGGCTGGGGGGTGAGCTGGCTCGACCTCGGTCTGCTGGTCTTCTTCTACTTCCTGGGCTGCCACGGCATCACGATCGGCTTCCACCGCCACTTCACCCACGGTTCGTTCAAGGCCAAGCGGCCCCTGAAGATCGCGCTGGCCGTCGCGGGTTCGATGGCGGTCGAGGGGCCCCTGGTCCGCTGGGTGGCCGACCACCGCAAGCACCACAGGTTCTCCGACGCCGAGGGCGACCCGCACTCCCCGTGGCGGTACGGCGAGACGGTCCCGGCCCTGCTCAAGGGCCTGTGGTGGGCGCACATCGGCTGGATGTTCGACGAGGAGCAGACCCCGCAGGACAAGTACGCCCCGGATCTGATCAAGGACAGCACGCTGCGTGCGATCTCCCGCCAGTTCGTGCTGTGGACGATCCTGTCGCTGGGGCTGCCGGCGCTGATCGGCGGTCTGGTGACGATGTCCTGGTGGGGCGCGTTCACGGCGTTCTTCTGGGGTTCGCTCGTCCGGGTGGCGCTGCTGCACCACGTCACCTGGTCGATCAACTCGATCTGCCACGCGGTCGGCAAGCGCCCCTTCAAGTCGCGTGACCGCTCGGGCAACGTGTGGTGGCTGGCGATCCTGTCCTGCGGCGAGTCCTGGCACAACCTGCACCACGCCGACCCGACCTCCGCGCGGCACGGTGTGGAGCGCGGCCAGCTGGACTCCTCGGCCCGGCTGATCCGCTGGTTCGAGCAGCTCGGCTGGGCCTACGACGTGCGCTGGCCGTCACGCTCGCGTATCGATTCGCGCCGCAACGACGCGGAAGGCGGCTCCCGGCGGGGGAAGGAGCCCGTGAAGGCGGCATGATGGTCGCCGTGGCGACCGACTCGAGCAGCACCCCCAGCAACGACAGGCCGCGGCGAGCGCGCCGTACCCGGATGACCGGTGCCGAGCGCCGCCAGCAGCTGCTGGAGATCGGTCGCACCCTCTTCGCGGCGAAAGGTTTCGAGGGCACGTCGGTGGAGGAGATCGCGGCGAAGGCCGGGGTCTCCAAGCCGGTGGTCTACGAGCACTTCGGCGGCAAGGAGGGGCTGTACGCGGTGGTGGTGGACCGCGAGATGCGGCGCCTGCTGGACATGGTGACCAGCTCCCTGACCGCCGGCCACCCCCGCGAACTGTGCGAGCAGGCGGCGTTCGCGCTGCTGGACTACATCGAGGAGTACACGGACGGGTTCCGCATCCTGGTCCGCGACTCCCCCATCCCCCAGTCGACGGGGTCCTTCGCCTCGCTCATCTCGGACATCGCCACCCAGGTGGAGGACATCCTGGGCCGCGAGTTCAAGTCGCGCGGCTTTGACCCCAAGCTGGCCCCGCTGTACGCGCAGGCCCTGGTCGGCATGGTCGCCCTGACCGGCCAGTGGTGGCTGGACGTCCGCAAGCCGAAGAAGGCCGAGGTGGCCGCGCACCTGGTGAACCTGGCGTGGCACGGGCTGGACGGACTGGAACAGAAGCCGCGGCTGATAGGGCACCGCAAGGCCTAAGGCCTGTCGTCCGCGTCCCCGTCCCCTCCGTCCCGCCTGCGGGCCACCGCGAAGACGCGGCGGAAGGGGAACGCGGTGCCGTGCGGGCCGGCCGGGTAGGCCCGGCGCAGGGCGGTCCGGTACTCGGCCACGAACTCCTCCCTCTCCCCGGGCTCGTCGGCGAGCGCGGTCAGGACGGGCCGCAGCCCGGTCCCCTCCATCCAGTCGAGCACCGGGTCCTCACCGGGCAGCAGGTGGACGTACGTCGTCTCCCACACGTCGGCGGTGCAGCCGAGGGCGGTGAGGCGCTCCAGGTAGGCCTCGGGGGTCAGGACGGCGTCGTCGTGGCGCAGGGTGCCGGCGAGCCGGTCGCGCCGGCGCGGGGCGTGGGCGAGGTCGCGCAGGAGCCGGTGGCTGGGGGCGTCGAAGTTGCCGGGGACCTGGAAGGCGAGGACGCCGCCGGGGGCGAGTTTGGCGATCCAGTCGGGGAAGCGGTCGGCGTGCCCGGGGACCCATTGCAGGGCGGCGTTGCTGATGATCAGGTCGTGGGGCTCGGCGGGCCCGGGGGTCCAGGTGCGGACGTCGGCGTGGACGAAGTCGAGGCGTCCGCCGCCGGGGGTGGGGCCCTGGTGGTGGGCGCGGGCCCTGTCGAGCATCCGGGGCGAGTTGTCGTAGCCGGTGACGCGGGCGGTGGGCCAGCGGTCGGCGAGCAGGGCGGTGGCGTTGCCGGGGCCGCATCCGAGGTCGGCGATGCGGGGCGGGTCGCCCGGGAGGCCGGGGACGCGGGCGAGGAGGTCGGTGAAGGGGCGGGCGCGGTGGCCGGCGTGGCGCAGGTACTGGGCGGGGTCCCAGAGGGGGGCGGCTGCGGACAAGGGGGGCCTCCTGTGGTGACCGGTGGGCCGGGCCGACGGGCGGCCGGCGACGTGCCCGGCGGTGCGTCCGGCGTCGTGTCCAGCGTCACCACACGGATATCTTGATGTCAAGAGAATGAATGTCAAGAGACTTCACATCGACACAACCACTACACTGATCGCCATGGAGGACGAGGTCGATCGGCTGGTCGCAGCGTGGCGCCGGGAGCGCCCGGACCTCGACGTGGAACCGCTCGAGGTCCTCAGCCGGGTGAGCAGGCTGGCCCGGCACCTGGACCGCGCACGCCGGCTGGCCTTCTCCGAGCACGGCCTGGAGCCGTGGGAGTTCGACGTCCTGACCGCGCTGCGCCGCGCCGGCACCCCCTACCAGCTCTCGCCCGGGCAATTGCTGACCCAGACCCTGGTCACCTCGGGCACGATGACCAACCGCATCGACCGCCTGGCGAAGAAGGGCCTGGTGGAGCGCCTGCCCGACCCCAGCGACCGGCGCGGCGTCCTCGTGCGGCTGACGGACGGCGGCCGGGACCGCGCGGATCAGGCCCTGGCCGGCCTGCTGGACCAGGAGCGCGCGATCCTCGCCGAGCTCTCCCACGCCCAGCGCAGCGAACTGGCCGCGCTGCTACGCCAGTTGACCGCCCCGTTCGACAACATCCCCGGTTAGGTCGACCGGTCCGACACCGGCCCGGCGGGCGAGCGCGACGGCGGCGAGGGTGGAGTGCACGCCCAGTTTGCCCAGCACGTTCTGCATGTGCGTCCGCACGGTGTGCGGGGACAGGTACAGCCGCTCCGCGACGGCCTTCCTGCCCAGTCCGGCGACCATGCACCGCAGCACCTCCCGCTCCCGGGGCGTCAGCGACTCCACCAGCCGCTCGCTCTCGGTGCGGTGCCTGCGGGCGGCGGTGAGCTCGCGCAGCACGCCCGTCAGCAGGGCGGGCGGCAGATGGGTCTCGTCGCGCAGCACGCCCCGGACGACGCTGAGCAGCCGGGACAGCGAACAGTCCTTGGCCACCCACCCGGACGCGCCGGCCTGCAGGGCGAGCGCGGCCCGGCGCGGGTCGTCCTTCTCGGCGAGCACGACGATCCGTACCTGCGGCTGCGCCGAGCGCACCCCGGTGACCAGGGAGATCCCGTCGACCAGTCCATCGGTGTCGCCGTCCTGCACCGGCACGGCGGGTCCGGCGCCCGGCAGGTCGCCCCCCAGATCGGCGTCGACGAGCAGCACGTCGAACCGCCGCCCCTCGGCCGCCGCCCGCTCCAGACAGCGCAGCGCGGCCGGACCGCTGCCCGCCGCAAAGACCTCCACGTCGGGCTCGGCGGCCAGGGCCGCGGCCAGCGACTCGGCGAAGATGCGATGGTCGTCGACGACCAGGACTCGGATGCGCACCACGAAACCCCCTTCCCCACGCTCCCGAGGAGCCGGGGATACCCCATCGTCGGAAGGCGACACCGGCGCGGGTACGCCGCCCGGGTGTCCAGGTCCGCGGTGTCCGTCCGTCCTCGCCGCCACCTGGCCGGGCCGCCGCAGCCGCACGGCCGCCGCCGTGCGGGAACCGCTGCCCCCACCCCGGGCGCCGCACCCGGCTGTCTCGCCCCCTGATCGGCACCGGCCCCCACCGGTGCTGTTCATCAGGGTACGGCCGGGGGGCGGGAGCGGAAGGTTATTTGCAGAACTGGCCGTCCGGCACGTTTATGGTGTGCCGCATGTTTCGTCTCGAGACAGAAGTCGACAAGGCCCGACGTGATCTGCTCCGCGCCCGGCTGCGGGACACGAACACGGCCGCCTCCCCCGTGCTGCGCGCCCTGCGCGGAACGCCGGCCGAACGGCAGGACCCGGTGCACGTGTGGGCCCTCGACGCGTCCGGCGACCTCGCCGGCGGCCTGGTCGGCCACACCTGGGCGGCCTGGCTGCACGTGACGTACCTGTGGGTGGACGGACGCCACCGGGGCGCCGGGCTGGGCGCCCGGCTCCTCGCACGGGCCGAGCGCATCGCCTCGGGCGAACGGGGCTGCCGCGCGGCACGCGTGGAGACGTGGGACTTCCAGGCCCCGGGGTTCTACACCAAGCAGGGCTACGAGGTGGTGGGCGTGGTCCCCGACTATCCGCCGGGGATCACGGAGTTCACGTTGGTGAAGCGGCTCAGCTGATCCGCCGCGCCCCCGCCGAGGGCACCGCCTCGAACACGCGCGGGGCCGTGAAGCCCGCGGCGGCGAAGGCCTCCTCCACCGCCTTGGTGATCGCCGGGACGTCGGACTCCTCCGCGAGCACGATCGCCGAGCCGCCGAAGCCGCCGCCGGTCATGCGGGCGCCCAGGGCACCGGCGGACAGGGCCGTGTCGACGACCAGGTCGAGCTCGGGGCAGGAGATGCGGAAGTCGTCGCGCAGGGAGACGTGACCCTCGACCAGGACCGGGCCGATCGCGCGGGTGTCGCCCGACTCCAGGAGGGAGACCACCCGCTCCACGCGCTCGTCCTCCGTGACGACGTGGCGGACCAGGCGGCGGACCTCCTCGTCCTCGCCCAGGCGCTCCAGTGCCGCGTCCAGGCCGGCGTACGGCACGTCCCGCAGCGCGTCGACGCCCAGCAGGGCCGCGCCCTTCTCGCAGCCGGCGCGGCGCTTGCCGTACTCGCCCTCGCTGTGGGAGTGCTTGACCCGGGTGTCGACGACGAGCAGGCGCATGCCCTCGGCGGCCAGGTCGAAGGGGATCTGCCGCTGGGACAGGTCGCGGGTGTCGAGGAAGAGGGCGTGCCCGGCCTCGCAGCACGCCGACGCCGTCTGGTCCATGATGCCGACCGGGGCGCCGACGTAGACGTTCTCCGCGCGCTGGCACAGGCGCGCCAGCTGCCAGCCGCGCAGGCCCAGGGAGTAAAGCTCGTTGAGCGCGAGGGCGATCACCACCTCCAGCGCGGCCGACGAGGACAGGCCCGCGCCCGCCGGGACCGTCGAGGCCAGGTGGACGTCCGCGCCGGTCACCGGGTGGCCGGCCTCGCGCAGCGCCCACACCACGCCCGCCGGGTACGCCGTCCAGCTCCGGTCCGAGCCGGGGGCCAGGTCGTCCAGGCGGAGCTCGACCACACCGCCGGCGCCGTCTTCGACGTCCGCCGAGTGCAGGCGCAGGACGCCGTCCTCGCGCCGCGACACCGCCGCCACCGCGGTGTGCGGCAGGGCGAACGGCATGACGAAGCCGTCGTTGTAGTCGGTGTGCTCACCGATGAGGTTGACCCGGCCCGGCGCCGCCCACACACCGTCCGGCCCGGCCCCGTACAGTTCCTCGAACCGCTCGGCGACCGTCTCGGCAACAGCCTCGCTCATGCCCTGACCCCTGACCCTTCCGTACGTCCTAGATGCCGTGCTTCTGCGCGAAGTCCCACGCGTCCGCGACGATGTCCGCGAGGTCCGTGCGGGACGGGTGCCAGCCCAGCTTCTCGCGGGCCGTGGCGGCCGACGCCACCAGCACCGCCGGATCGCCGCCCCGGCGGGGGGCCACCACCTCGGGGATCGGGTGGCCGGTGACCCGGCGGGCCGTCTCGACGACCTCGCGGACCGAGAAGCCGTTGCCGTTGCCGAGGTTGCAGATCAGGTGCTCGCCGGGCGCGGCGGCCCCCAGTGCCAGCAGGTGCGCCTGCGCCAGGTCCGCGACGTGGATGTAGTCGCGGACGCAGGTGCCGTCCGGGGTCGGGTAGTCGTCGCCGTACACCGAGATCGCCTCGCGCCTGCCCTGGGCGACCTGGAGGACCAGCGGGATGAGGTGCGATTCGGGGTCGTGGCGCTCGCCGTACGCGCCGTAGGCACCGGCCACGTTGAAGTAGCGCAGGGAGACCGCGCCGAGGCCGTGGGCCGCCGCCTCGCCCGTGATCATGTGGTCGACGGCGAGCTTGGAGGCGCCGTAGGGGTTGGTCGGGGAGGTCGGTGCCGACTCGACGATCGGGACCTGCTCCGGCTCGCCGTACGTGGCCGCGGTGGAGGAGAAGACGAGCTTGCGCACGCCCGCCGCGCGCATCGCCTCCAGCAGGGCCATCGTGCCGCCGACGTTGTTGTCCCAGTACTTCTCCGGCCTCACGACCGACTCACCGACCTGCGAGAACGCGGCGAAGTGCAGGACGCCGTCGTACGAGGCGTCCAGCCAGCGGGCGGCGTCGCGGATGTCGCCCTCGACGAAGGCGGCGCCGGCCGGGACGCCCTCGCGGAAGCCCGTGGAGAGGTTGTCGAGGACGACGACCTCGTGCCCCGCCTCCAGCAGGTGCTGGGCGACCACGCTGCCGACGTAACCCGCGCCGCCCGTCACCAGGTACTTGCCGCTCATGAACTCGCTACCTCTCGCAGTCGCTCGGCCGCACGTTCCGGCGGCACGTCGTTGATGAACACGTTCATGCCGGACTCGGAACCCGCGAGGAACTTCAGCTTGCCGGAAGTACGGCGGATGGTGAAAAGCTCGAGGTGGAGCGCGAAGTCCTCGCGCACGACCCCGCCGAACTCCTCCAGCGCGCCGAACGGGGCCTGGTGCCAGGCCGCGATGTACGGCGTCGGAGGCTCGCCCGCGGCACCCTCCCCGCCGTCCCGCTCGCCGAAGATCCGGTCGAAGCGCTTCAGGAGTTCCAGGTAGACCCGGGGGAACTCCGCGCGGGCCGCCTCGTCGAGGGCGAGCAGGTCGGGGACGCGGCGCCGGGGGTACAGGTGCACCTCGTAGGGCCAGTGCGCGGCGTACGGCACGAAGGCCACCCAGTGCTCACCCGCCAGGACGACCCGCTCGTCGGCGAGCTCACGCTCCAGGACGGCGTCGAAGAGGTTCCCGCCGCCGGTCGCCTCCTTGTGGGCGGCCAGCCGGCGCAGCATCAGGGCGGTGCGCGGGGTGGTGAAGGGGTAGGCGTAGATCTGCCCGTGCGGGTGCTGGAGGGTCACGCCGATCTCCGCACCGCGGTTCTCGAAACAGAACACCTGCTTCACGGAGGGCAGATGCGACAGTTCCGCCGTCCGGTCGGTCCACGCCTCCAGCACCAGGCGCGCCTGCTCCTCGGTCAGGTCGGCGAAGGACGCCTCGTGGTCGGAGGTGAAGCAGACGACCTCGCAGCGTCCGGAGTCGCCGGCCAGCGAGGGGAAACGATTCTCGAAGACGACCACGTCGTACGACGAGTCCGGGATCTCGCTCAGCCGGTCGCCCCGGGAGGGGCACAGGGGGCACTCGTCGGCCGGCGGGTGGTAGGTGCGGCCCTGGCGGTGCGAGGCGATGGCGACGCCGTCGCCGAGCAGGGGGTCGCGGCGGATCTCGGACGTGGTGACGGTGCGGTCCAGCGGGCGGCGGTCGGCCGCGTCCCGCACGGTGTCGTCACGCAGGTCGTAGTAGATGAGCTCACGACCGTCGGCCAGTCGGGTCGAGGTCTTCTTCACGCCGGACTCCCTGTTCGAGCCGCTCACTGTCTGGGCACTCAGCCTTCAAACAAAACCAAACATACCAAAACACAACTCACCTCAATCGTCAACATCACAATCCAACAAAGAGCATCAACAAAAGTGTTCAATTACTGAACGCGGAGGCGTAAGTTCCGCTACGGATCAGTTCACGCAACGAAGCGAGGGCTTATGCAGACCCCCACACACCGGGTCCCCCTTCAGCTGGCCGCAGAGCTACGGCTCCCCACCAACTGGCTCGACTACACGATCCTCGGCATCTACTTCGTCGTCGTCCTGGGCATCGGCTTCGCCGCCCGCCGCTCGGTCAAGACCAGCCTCGACTTCTTCCTCTCGGGCCGCTCGCTGCCGGCCTGGGTCACCGGCCTGGCGTTCATCGCGGCCAACCTGGGCGCCACCGAGATCCTCGGCATGGCCGCCAACAGCGCCCAGTACGGCGTCTACACCACGCACTGGTACTGGATCGGCGCCATCCCGGCCATGGTCTTCCTCGGCCTGGTGATGATGCCCTTCTACTACGGCTCCAAGGTCCGCTCGGTCCCCGAGTTCCTGCTGCTGCGCTTCGACAGGGCGGCACACCTGCTCAGCTCGATCCTGTTCGCCTTCGCCGCGATCCTCATCGCCGGCGTGAACCTGTACGCCCTCGCGATCGTCGTCGAGGCGCTGCTCGGCTGGCCGCAGTGGGTGGCGATCGTCGTCGCCGGCTTCTTCGTCCTGGCCTACATCACCCTCGGCGGCCTGTCCTCGGCGATCTACAACGAGGTCCTGCAGTTCTTCGTGATCCTCGCCGCGCTCATCCCCATCACGGTGCTCGGCCTGAGGAGCGTCGGCGGCTGGGACGGCCTGTCGGACTCCCTGACCCAGAGCCGCGGAGCCGACTTCATGACCTCCTGGGGCGGCACCGGCATCGGCAGCCCCAACCCGCTGGGCGCCAACTGGCTGACGATCGTCCTCGGCCTCGGCTTCGTCCTCTCCTTCGGCTACTGGACGACCAACTTCGCCGAGGTCCAGCGCGCCCTGTCCGCGAAGAACCTCTCGGCGGCCCAGCGCACCCCGCTCATCGCCGCGTTCCCGAAGATCTTCATCGTCTTCCTGGTGATGATCCCGGGCCTGGTCGCCGCCGTCCTGGTCCCGCAGATCGGCACCGCCGACTCGGACCTGCAGTACAACGACGCCATCCCGTACCTCATGGAGCAGCTGCTGCCCAACGGCGTCCTCGGCATCGCGGTGACGGGCCTGCTGGCCGCCTTCATGGCGGGCATGGCGGCCAACGTCTCCTCCTTCAACACGGTCTTCACCACCGACATCTGGGCGAGGTACGTGGTGAAGCACCGCGAGGACGCGTACTACGTGCGCTTCGGCCGCCTCATCACCGCGATCGGTGTGCTCGTGTCGATCGGCACGGCGTTCCTGGCCTCGTCCTTCTCCAACATCATGAGCTACCTCCAGACGCTGTTCTCCTTCTTCAACGTGCCGATGTTCGTGGTCTTCATCATCGGCATGTTCTGGAAGCGGGCCTCGATGAAGTCGGGCTTCTGGGGCCTGATCGCCGGCACCACGGCCGCGATGGTCAACTACTTCGTCGTCTACAAGGAGGGCATGGTCGACATCCCCTCCGACCAGGGCGCCAACTTCGTCTCCGCGATCGCGGGCTTCGTCGCGGGCGCGGTGGTCATGGTGGCCGTCTCCCTGTTCACCAAGCCCAAGCCGGCCGAAGAGCTCCAGGGCCTGGTCTACGGCACCCGTTCCCCGGGCATGACCGAACCGCCCGCCGTCGGCGACGACGCGTGGTACCGCAAGCCGGCCCTGTTGGGCTGGGGCGCGATCGTCCTGGCCGCCGCCTGCTACATCCCGTTCTCGTTCTGACCGCGGGAGGATGGAGAGACCATGTCCGAGTTCTACTCCGAGAAGGACGTCCAGCGGGAAGTCACCGAGCTGGAGACCAAGTCGGCCACGGCGGCGCGGCTGTTCGACATCCGGCGCCTCATCGGCGGGCTGTTCGTGGTCTACGGCGTGATCGTCACGATCGCGGGGCTCACGGCGTCCGACGCGGACATCGACAAGGCCGAGGGCGTCAACATCAACCTCTGGACGGGGCTGGGGATGCTGGCCCTCGGCCTGTTCTTCCTGGTCTGGCTGAAGCTGAGGCCCGTGGCTCCGCCACCGGTGACCGCGGACGAGGCGCGGGACGAGTAGGCGACCACGGCTGACCGGTCCTCGGCTTCCCCGCCCCCGGCGGCAAAGCCGAGGACCGGTCAGCCGCGGGGTGCCGTCCACGGCCGCGCGGACCCGCACCCGCCCACGGCGGGAAGGGGACGTGCCGGGGGGCCCGCCCGCAGCGGCTGCCGGAAACGCCGGGCACCCCGCTCGGAACCGGTCCGGCAGACCGAGGACGGACACCCCCCGGCGCGGCCCCGGCCCACCACCCGGCGACAGGCGAGGCGCCCCGGCCCACCACCCGGGACAGACGAGGCGCCACAGCCGCCCCGGCACGACCCCGGCTCACCACCCGGCGCCACAGCCGCCCCGGCACAACTCCGGCACACCCCCGGGACAGGCGAGGCGCCACAGCCGTCCCGGCACGACCCCGACCCCGACCCACCACCCGGCGACAGGCGCCACAGCCGCCCCGACCCACCACCCGGGACGAGCAAGGCACCACAGCCGCCCCGCCGCCGCCGGCGGCTACCGCTCGCGCACGTCCCCGGCCCGGTCCAGCAGCCCCGTCCGGGCCGCCAGCGCCGCGGCCTCCAGCCGGGAGCCGACCCCCAGCTTCATCAGCACGCGCTGCACGTGCGTGCGAGCCGTGGACGGGGCGATGCCCATGCCCGCGGCGATCACCCGGGTGTCCTCCCCGTCCGCGACCCGCACCAGCACCTCGACCTCCCGGGGAGTGAGCATCTGCAGCAGCCGCTGCCCCTCGTCGTCGGGCTGCGCCGCCGGGTTCAGCAGCTCACCGAACGCGCCCTGCAGCAACTGCGGCGCCACCGCCGCCTCCCCCGCCCGCGCCTTCATGATCGCCCGCTCGACGCCCTCGATGCGCTCGTCGTGCCGCACGTACCCCGACGCCCCGGCGGCGAACGCCGCCGCGATCCCCCGCGGGCTCGGCACCGGCCCCAGCACCAGCACCGCCACCTGCGGCCGCTCCCGCTTGATCTTCACCACCGGGTCGAAGACCCCCGGCTCCGCCGGCGCCGCCGTCCCCAGCAGGCACACCTCCGGCGCCCGGCTGATCAC
Source organism: Streptomyces sp. NPDC052701 (assembly GCF_040678355.1). NCBI lineage: Bacteria > Bacillati > Actinomycetota > Actinomycetes > Kitasatosporales > Streptomycetaceae > Streptomyces > Streptomyces sp. NPDC052701. The sequence goes on along the minus strand of NZ_JBFATO010000002.1, from coordinate 360,747 downwards.
CAGGTCCGCCGCCCCCGCGACCGGCGCCGCCGCGGCCAGCACGCGGTGCCCGCGCAGTTTCAACGCCGAGGCCAGCGCCTCGGCCAGCAGTCGGTGGTCGTCGACCACCATGAGCCGCACTCCCATCGAGCACCCCCCAGTCCCCCAACGGATCCTCCCCCGCGGGTGTCCACAGACCCCCGCGGGCGCGCAACCCTCCCCACCGGTCCACGCGGACGGGAACCCCCTCCCCGCCCCCGCCCTTCATGCCCGGGAAGCTACACGCTTGTTCGAGGTTGCGCTCCCCCTACCGGCGAGAATCGCCCAGGACCGCCGGCAGTCCTCGCATTCGAGAGCCACGGGAAGGTGATGAGCGGTACGTGCACGGCCCCGCCCCTGAACAGGGACGGGGCCGCAACCCTACAACGGCGGACCTCCTCGGCCGCCCGCCGTGATCACCTCGTATCAGCCCGTACCGAACGCGACCGCCAGGTACTCCTTCTCGTTCGCGGCGGACAGGCTGGAGGCGAACACCTTCGACATGTACAGGTGCCCCTGCGCGAAGAGGATCTCGGAGTACTCCGGCAGCATCCTGGTCTCCACGTCCCGCACCGACTTGGCGGCCGGGTTCTCCAGCAGCTTGGTGGCCTTGAAACTGCCGCCGTCGATGCTGACGACCTGGCCGCCCTTGTCGTACGGCGGGCGCTTGTACGCCAGCAGGTTCCCGCCGTCCATGCGCAGCGGCGTGATCATGTAGCCGTCGCCCGCGTCCGCCCGCTGGCCGGTCTGCTTGCCGGTGGCCAGGTCGAAGGCGACGATCGCGTTGCTCCTGCTGTACCGGCCGCTGCTCTCCTGCTGCTCGGTCGGCACGTACAGCCGGTCGTTGCCGACGGCCAGCTGGGTGCAGTGCTCGATCCGGGTGATGCCGTCGCAGCGGGCGGCGAACTGGTCGCCGGGCGCCGAGATGCGGGCGCGCAACTTGCCGGTCCTGTTGTCGACGGAGAAGAAGTCCGAGATGCCGCTGCCGTCACCCGCGCTGTCGCCGACGTCGGCGGCCACCACCAGCGGGTCGGTCGACACGACGCTGGCGTACTCGATGCCCTGCGCCATCTTGTACTCCGAGATCACCTTCCCGGACTTCGGGTCGATGGTCTGGATGTTCAGCTGCCGCTGGTCGTACGAGCCGCACTTGCGCACCGCCACCAGCTTCTCGCCGCCGCCGTAGCCGGCGTCGTAGCAGGAGTCGCTCGGCTTGGGGCTCCACAGCACCTTGGCCGACGTGATGTCGAAGGCGGCGCCACCGCCGGTGCCGCCTACGGCGACGGTGTTCCCGCTGACCGTGACGTTGTCGAAGTTGGCCGGCCGGTCACCGTCCTTGACCGTCTTCGTCCACAGCTTCCGGCCCGCGTCGAGGTCGATCGCCGCGACCTGGCTGCAGCCGTGCGAGGGCTTGAGCTTGGTCGGCATCGCGGGCTGGTAGACGACGGCCGTCCTGTGGTCGGCGGTGACGTGGCGGCTGGCCTGGCACACCGGGCCGGGCAGCTCGATCGTCCACAGCTTGGTGCCCTTGTCGAGGTCGTAGCCGACGATCTCGGCGATGCCGCTCTTGACGTACGCCTTGCCGGTGAGCCACGAGCCGGAGACGACGACCGAGCTGGTGTCCTTCTTCACCTCGGGCATCGGGACCTGGAAGAGGACCCTGGAGCCGGGGTCGGCGGGCGCCTTCTCCGCGCCGCCGGAGGCCGAGCCGCCGGTGCCGCCCTTGTCGTCGCCGCCGGTGCCGCCGCCGGAGCTCGCCGTGTCGTCCTTCCTGCCGTCGTCCTTGCCGGCGGCGTACCAGACGCCGCCGCCGACGATCAGCGCGATGGCCACGACCGCCGCGACGATGATGGCCAGCTGCGCGTTGACCCGCCGTCCGCCGCCCGGCTGTCCCGGCTGCGGCTGCAGCGGCGGGGCCGGCTGCGGGTAGCCGTAGCCGGGCGGGCCGTAGGGCTGCTGCGGCCCGCCGTACGGGCCGGGCTGCTGCGCGGGGTAGCCGTAACCGGGCGGGGTCTGCGGGTAGCCGTAGCCCGGCGGGGTCTGCGGGTAGCCGTAGCCGGGGGGCGGCGGGGGCGGGGTCTGGGGAGCGGCCGCGGGCGCCTGGGGTGCCGGAGGCGTCCCCGGCGCCTGCGGGTAGCCGTACCCCGGCTGCGGCGCCTTGCCGAGGTCCGGGCCGCCCGCGGGCGGGGGCCCCTGCGGAGGCTGCGGCGTGCCGGACCCGCCCTGCTGCGGCGGCTGGTCCTGCGGCGGGCCGAAGCCTTCGCCCTGCGGGGGCTGGTGGGGTGGCGGGGGCGGCTGGGTCATGACGTGAGTACCTCGGGGGCGGGGGTGGACGGCGGGAAGGGGAAGGTCACTTGCCGTAGGCGAGCATCAGCTTCTCCTTGGTGTCGTCGTTACCGGTCAGCCGGGTCGTCGACAGGTAGAAGCGTCCGTCCACCCAGTCGAGGTCCTTGGAGAAGAAGCTGCCCTCGATGTCCGCGGCGCCCTGCGGGTTCTGCAGCAGCCTGACCGGCTTGTGGCTGCCGCCGGCGGTCGCGATGGACACGATCTGGCCGCCCGCGTCGTACGACGGCTCCACGTAGGCGATGAGCTTGCCGCCCTCGGCCCTGACGGGCTGCATCGTCTCGGCCACCGGGGACTTCACGCGCCACTTCTCCTTGCCGTCGGCGAGGTTGACCGCGACGATCTCATTGGCCCCGGTGGTCGCCTCGGTCGGCAGGTAGAGGGTGTCCGCGTCGACGGCGACGCCCTGGCAGCCCTGCAGGTCGCGCTCCAGGATGGCCCAGCCGCACTCGGGGGCGAAGTCCTCGTCGAAGCCGACCTGGGAGCGGAACTTGCCGCCGGAGGTGAAGGTGGAGATGTTCCAGGCCTTCTTGTCCTGGTTGGTGCTGTAGACGACCAGCGGGTCGACGGAGTAGGTGCGCGCGACCCGCCAGCCCTTGTCGAACTTCTGCGTCCACCTGACCTTGCCGGTCCGCGGGTCGAGTTCCTGCACCTCGTCGTGCTCGTTGGTGCCGCCGGCGCCGCAGGAGGCGACCTGGATCAGCTTCTCGCCGCCCGCGAAGGCGGCCGGGAAGCAGGCGTCGCCGTACTTCTTCTTGTCGAACAGCTTCTTGCCGCTGGTGACGTCGTAGGCCGTGCCGGACTGCGAGCGGCCCACCATCAGCGTCTTGCCGGCTATGGACATCTCCACGGAGAGCGTGGAGTCGAACAGTTCGCCGTCCGCGACCTCGCCCTTCCAGCCCTTCTCGCCGGTGTCGAGGTCGATCTCCTGGAGCCGGTTGCACTCGGCGCGGTCGCTGCTGCCGCTCATGTACGCGACGACGATCTTGTCGTCGGCCGTCTTCTGCGGGGTGGTCGCGCAGATCTTCTGCGGGAAGGTGATCGGGTCCCAGGCGGGGTCGCCGTTGCCGACGTCGTAGGCGAAGAGCTGCTTGTACGCCGCCTTCACCGCCGTCCTGTCGGTGATCCACATGCCGGAGGCGTCGGCGCCGGAAGCGGGCGCGTCGGGCGCCGACTTGTACCAGAGCACCCTCGCCTCGCCGGGCCGGCGGCCCTCGTTGAGGTTCTCCGGGTCCTCGCCGCCGTCGCCGCTGCCGTCGCCGGGGTTGACCGGGGAGCCGGAGGAGCCGGGCTTGGCGTCGTCGCTCCGCTGGGCGGCGGGCTTCTTCCCGCCCTCGTCGTCACCGCCGCCGACCGCCCACACGGTGCCGCCGACGACGAGCAGCGCCGCGACCGCCGCGCCGATGACGACGGCCGGCCGGCCCTTGAAGGGGTTGCGGGAGCCGGGCGGGGTGCCGGGCGCGCCGGGGTACTGCGGCTGGGGCGGGTAGCCGTAGCCGGGCTGCTGACCGTAGGGGCCCGGCTGCTGCGGCTGGCCGTAGGGGCCGGGCTGCCCGTAGGGTCCCGGCTGCTGCGGGGGGCCGTAGGGGCCCGGCTGCCCGTAGGGGCCCGGCTGCTGGGGATAGCCGTACCCGGGCTGCGGGGGCCCGGCGGGCGGGGTCTGCGGGGGCGGCGGGGTCTGCGGGGGCTGGGCGGGCGGCTGGGGAGCGCCGAAACCGCCGCCGTGCGGCGGCTGGTCCTGCGGCGCGCCGAAGCCGCCCTGCGGCGGCTGGTTGGGCGGCTGGCTCATCGGTGGTTCCCCCTCGTGGCTGATGTGGCACCGCGCCCGACAGCGCTGCGTTTCCGCCACACCCCTGCTTCTCGGACCGTTCTCGGACGGCTCTTTCTATCACCCGGCGCCGACAGCGCACCGGGCCGTGTCCTCCCCTGTTCCCAAGGGAGAACCGGCCCGTGATGCCGTCGTTACGGTCCTTCACGCCCCGTTCACGGGGCTCACGCGTCCTCGGCGAGTTCCAGCCAGCGCAGCTCCAGCTCCTCGCGCTGACTCGCCAACTCCCGCAGCTCGGCGTCGAGTTCGGCCACCTTCGCGAAGTCGGTGGCGTTCTCGGCGATGGCGGCGTGCAGCCTGGCCTCCTTCTCGGAGACCTTGTCCAGCTGCCGCTCGATCCTCTGGAGCTCCTTCTTGGCGGCGCGCTGGTCGGCGGCGCTCCGCTCCGCAGCGGGCTTCGGGGCCGCCGCGGCCGGTGCCGTGGCCGCCGCGGCCTCCTCCATGCGCCGGCGCCGTTCCAGGTACTCGTCGATGCCGCGCGGCAGCATCCGCAGCGTGCCGTCGCCGAGCAGGGCGAAGACCCGGTCGGTGGTGCGCTCGACGAAGAACCGGTCGTGGGAGATGACGATCATCGAGCCGGGCCAGCCGTCGAGCAGGTCCTCCAGCTGGGTGAGGGTCTCGATGTCGAGGTCGTTGGTGGGCTCGTCGAGGAAGAGGACGTTGGGCTCGTCCATCAGCAGCCGCAGCAGCTGGAGCCGGCGCCGCTCGCCGCCGGACAGGTCCCCGACCGGCGTCCACTGCTTCTCCTTGCCGAAGCCGAACGTCTCGCACAGCTGCCCGGCGGTCATCTCGCGCCCCTTGCCGAGGTCGACCCGCTCCCGCACCCGCTGCACGGCCTCCAGCACCCGCCAGGCGGGGTCGAGTTCGGCGACCTCCTGGGAGAGGTAGGCGAGCTTGACGGTCCTGCCGACCCGGATGTGCCCGCCCGCGGGCTGCCGCTCGCCGCCGCTGTACGCGGCGTCGGCGAGCGCCCGCAGCAGGGAGGTCTTCCCGGCGCCGTTGACGCCGACCAGGCCGATGCGGTCGCCGGGCCCGAGCTGCCAGGTGACGTGCTTGAGCAGCACCTTGGGGCCGGCCTGGATGCTGACGTCCTCCAGGTCGAAGACGGTCTTGCCCAGCCGGGAGGAGGCGAACTTCATCAGCTCGCTGCTGTCCCGGGGCGGCGGGACGTCGGCGATCAGCTCGTTGGCGGCCTCGACGCGGAAGCGCGGCTTGGAGGTGCGGGCGGGCGCGCCGCGCCGCAGCCAGGCCAGTTCCTTGCGGACCAGGTTCTGCCGCTTGGCCTCCTCGGTGGCGGCGATGCGCTCGCGTTCGGCGCGGGCGAAGACGTAGTCGGAGTAGCCGCCCTCGTACTCGTGGACCGTGCCGCGCTGGACGTCCCACATGCGGGTGCAGACCTGGTCGAGGAACCACCGGTCGTGGGTGACGCAGACCAGGGCGGAGCGGCGTTCCTGCAGGTGCCGGGCGAGCCAGGCGATGCCCTCGACGTCGAGGTGGTTGGTGGGCTCGTCCAGGACGATCAGGTCCTGCTCCTCGATGAGCAGCTTGGCCAGCGCAATGCGGCGCCGCTCGCCGCCGGAGAGCGGGCCGATGACGGTGTCGAGCCCCTTGGGGAACCCCGGCAGGTCGAGCCCGCCGAACAGTCCGGTCAGGACGTCCCTGATCTTGGCGTTGCCGGCCCACTCGTGGTCGGCCATGTCGCCGATGACCTCGTGCCGGACGGTCGCCCCGGGGTCGAGCGAGTCGTGCTGGGTGAGCACGCCCAGGCGCAGCCCGCCGGAGTGCGTGACGCGTCCGGTGTCGGCCTCCTCCAGCCTGGCCAGCATCCGGATCAGCGTGGTCTTGCCGTCGCCGTTGCGGCCGACCACTCCGATGCGGTCCCCTTCGGAGACGCCGAGGGAGACGCCGTCGAGGAGGGCACGGGTGCCGTACACCTTGCTGACGTTCTCGACATTGACCAGGTTGACGGCCATTTCTCTCCTGCCAAGGGGGATGGATCGACCCTCCAGGGTAGTCGGGCGCGGCGGCCCGTTCCGCGGGCCGGGTGCCGTCCCGTCCGCCCGGACCGCGCGGCCCTCCCGCCCCCGCCCGGCGCCGTGTGCGGCGCGACGACGGTGCGGGCCCGCGCGGGCGTGCGGGCCCCGCGCGGCCGTCAGCCGACGATCGTCGCGCCCGGCGCCGGACCCGGTGCCGTGCGCACCGTCCGGCAGGTGCCGGACGCCCGCAGTGCCTCGGCCACCCCGGCCGCCGCGTCCTCGTCCCGGGCGAGGAAGGCCGTGGTCGGGCCCGAGCCCGAGACCAGGGCGGCGAGGGCACCGGCGGCGCGGCCGGCGGCGAGGGTGCCGGCCAGTTCCGGGAAGAGGGAGAGGGCGGCGGGCTGGAGGTCGTTGGAGACGGCGGCGGCGAGTGCCTGGGGGTCGCCCTTGGCGAGGGCGTCGAGGAGTTCCCGGGAGGCGACGGGCTCGGGGATGTCCCGGCCCCGGCCGAGCCGGTCGAACTCGCGGAAGACGGCCGGGGTCGACAGCCCGCGCCCGGCCATCGCGAACACCCAGTGGAAGGTGCCGCCGACCTCCAGGGGCGTGAGCCTCTCACCGCGGCCGGTGCCCAGGGCCGCCCCGCCGACCAGGCTGAACGGCACGTCGCTGCCCAGTTCGGCGCAGATGTCGAGCAGTTCCTCGCGGGAGGCGCCCGTCCGCCACAGCGCGTCGCAGGCCAGCAGCGCGCCCGCGCCGTCCGCGCTGCCGCCCGCCATGCCGCCGGCGACGGGGATGTCCTTGGCGATGTGGATGTGCACGGCGGGGCTGCGGCCGTGGCGCTCGGCGAGTGCCACGGCCGCCCGGGCCGCCAGGTTCGTACGGTCCAGGGGGACCTGGCCGGCGTCCGGGCCCTGGCAGGTGACGCGGAGCTCGTCGGCCGGGGCCACGGTGACCTCGTCGTACAGGCCGACCGCCAGGAAGACGTTGGCCAGGTCGTGGAAGCCGTCGGGGCGGGCGGCGCCGACCGCGAGCTGGACGTTGACCTTGGCGGGGACGCGGACGGTGACGCTCGCGTTCACTTACTCGGACTCCTTGTGCTCGGCGATGCGGGCGAACTCCTCGACCGTGAGGGACTCGCCGCGTGCCTGCGGGGAGACACCGGCGGCCACCAGGGCCGCCTCGGCGGCGGCCGCGGACCCGGCCCACCCGGCGAGCGCGGCCCGCAGCGTCTTGCGGCGCTGGGCGAAGGCCGCGTCGACGACGGCGAAGACCTCCTTCTTGGAGGCGGTGGTCCGGATCGGCTCGGCGCGGCGGGTGAGGGACACCAGTCCGCTGTCGACGTTGGGCGCCGGCCAGAACACGTTGCGGCCGATGGCACCGGCCCGCTTGACCTCGGCGTACCAGTTGGCCTTGACCGAGGGCACGCCGTACACCTTGGAGCCGGGGGCCGCGGCGAGGCGGTCGGCGACCTCCGACTGGACCATGACGAGGGTGCGCTCGATGCTCGGGAAGGTGTCGAGCATGTGCAGCAGGACCGGTACGGCGACGTTGTAGGGGAGGTTGGCGACCAGCGCGGTCGGGGCGGGCCCCGGCAGCTCGGCGACGTGCAGCGCGTCGGAGTGGACCAGCGCGAAACGGCCGGCGCGCTCGGGCATGCGGGCCGCAATGGTGGCCGGGAGGGCGGCGGCGAGGGTGTCGTCGATCTCCACGGCGGTGACGCGGTCGGCGGCCTCCAGCAGCGCGAGGGTGAGCGAGCCGAGCCCCGGGCCGACCTCGACGACCACGTCGTCGGGGCGGACGTCCGCGGTGCGCACGATACGGCGGACCGTGTTGGCGTCGATGACGAAGTTCTGGCCGCGTTGCTTGGTGGGGCGGACGCCGAGGGCTGTCGCCAGTTCGCGGACGTCGGCGGGGCCCAGCAGGGCGTCGGAGGTGGGGCTGGTCACGGCCTCAAGGGTACGGGGCCGCCGGACGGCCCCGGTGCGGCCGGGTCGGCCGCGGCTCGTCCCCGCGGCCGACCCCCGCAGTGCGGCCAGGCACTCGCCCCCGGCGCGCGGGGGATCTCAGTAGTCGAAGGCGCGGGCCGTGTTCGCGGCGAGGGCCGTGGCCATCGCGTCCTCGTCGATGCCGCGCACGGCGGCCATCGCCCGCACCGTGACCGGGACGAGGTAGGGGGCGTTGGGCCGCCCGCGGTACGGCGCCGGGGTCAGGAACGGGGCGTCGGTCTCCACCAGGACCAGTTCCAGCGGGGCCACGGCGAGGGCGTCGCGCAGGTTCTGCGCGTTCTTGAAGGTGACGTTGCCGGCGAAGGACATGAAGTAGCCCGCGCTCGCGCAGATCCGCGCCATCTCGGCGTCCCCCGAGTAGCAGTGGAACACCGTCCGCTCGGGGGCGCCCTCCTCCTTGAGGACGCGCAGCACGTCCGCGTGGGCGTCGCGGTCGTGGATGACCAGGGTCTTGCCGTGCCGCTTGGCGATCTCGATGTGGGCGCGGAAGGAGCGCTCCTGCGCCGCCTTGCCCTCGGGGCCGGTGCGGAAGTAGTCCAGGCCCGTCTCGCCGACGCCCTTGACCTGCTCCAGTGCGGCCAGCCGGTCGATCTCGGCGAGCGCCTCGTCCAGCGCGGCGTCGCCGCCCGGTTCGCGGGCGCCCTGCCGGGACCAGCCGTCGGGGTCCCCGTGCACGATGCGCGGGGCCTCGTTCGGGTGCAGGGCCACCGTCGCGTGGACGCCGTCGTGCGCCGCCGCCGTCTCGGCCGCCCACCGGGAGCCGTTCAGGTCGCAACCGACCTGGACGACCGTCGTCACCCCCACCGACGCGGCCCGGGCGAGCCCTTCCTCGACCGTGCCGGACTGCATGTCGAGATGGGTGTGCGAGTCGGCGACCGGCACCCGCAGCGGCTCCGGCAGCGGCGGAGGGGTGTTCTTGTCGGGGGCGTTCGAAGGCATGTCCCCGATCCTACGAAAGGGGCACGCCCGTCCCGGTGGGCCGCTCGGCCCGCCCGGCGCGCCCTGCGCGAGAACCGGCGCGGCGGACCGGACGGGGGCCGGCGGCGGACCGGTCGAGCACCGAAGCCGCCCGGGCCTTCCCCCTCCCGGGGCCCCGGGGGCTGCGCCCGCGCACGGGCGCGCGCTCGTCCGGCGAACGGGCCGCGCGCAGGGGGCCCGCGTCCTCGTGACGCCTCACACCCCGGCGTTCTTCGCCGCCACGACCGCGTCGAACACCTCCCGCTTGGGAAGCCCCGCCTCCGCGGCGACCGCCGCGATCGCCTCCTTGCGCCGCTCCCCCGCCTCCTCGCGCACCCGCACCCGGCGCACCAGCTCCGCCGCGCCGACCTCCTCGGGGCCCCTGTCCGGCGCCCCCTCGACGACGACGGTGATCTCGCCGCGCACGCCCTCGGCCGCCCACGCGGCCAGCTCGCCCAGCGGACCGCGCCTGACCTCCTCGTAGGTCTTGGTCAGCTCCCGGCACACCGCGGCCCGCCGCTGTGCGCCGAACACCTCGGCCATCGCGGCGAGCGTGTCGTCGAGCCGGTGCGGGGCCTCGAAGTAGACCAGGGTGCGCCGCTCCCCGGCCACCTCCCGCAGCCGCCCCAGCCGCTCCCCCGCCTTGCGCGGCAGGAAGCCCTCGAAGCAGAACCGGTCCACGGGCAGCCCGGACAGGGCGAGCGCGGTGAGCACGGCGGACGGCCCGGGCACGGCGGTGACGCGCACCCCCCGCTCCACGGCCGCCGCGACCAGCCGGTACCCGGGGTCCGACACCGACGGCATCCCGGCGTCCGTGACGAGCAGCACCCGGGCCCCGCCCACGAGCTCCTCGACCAGCTCCGGCGTACGGGCGGACTCGTTGCCCTCGAAGTACGACACCACGCGCCCCTGGGGGGTGACGCCCAGCGCCTGCGTCAGCCGCCGCAGCCGCCGGGTGTCCTCGGCGGCGACGACGTCCGCGCCGGCCAGCTCCGCGGCGAGCCGGGGCGGGGCGTCCGCGACGTCGCCGATGGGAGTGCCTGCCAAAACAAGGGTTCCTGTCACGTTTCCATCCTCGCAGGGCGCATCCGCGGGACTCCCACAGGCGGGTTCCCTACGATGGCGCGGTGACCAGTACAGCGTCGTCCATGGACTCCACGGACACCCGGCAGGACCAGGCGCCGCACGACCGGCTGCCCACCTGGCAGCAGCGGCTGCGCCGTTTCGGCTACACGGCGGGCCCGACCAGCGACGTCCGGGACCGCCTGGTGCCGCCGTACACCGCGCCCGGCCCGCGCCTGTGGGCGGTGCTCGGCGTCCCGCACACGCTCGCGGACCGTCTCGCGCGCTGGTCGGCCTGGGGCGGTCCGCTGCTGGTCACGCTGCTGGCGGGCGTCCTGCGGTTCTGGCACCTGGGCAGCCCGAAGGCGGTGATATTCGACGAGACGTACTACGCCAAGGACGCCTGGGCGCTCGTGCACCGCGGCTTCGAGGTCAACTGGGACAAGAACGCCAACAAGCTGATCCTCTCGGCCAACGGCGACGTCCCCGTCCCGGTGGACGCGGCGTACGTCGTGCACCCGCCGGTCGGCAAGTACGTCATCGGGCTGGGCGAGCTGATGTTCGGGTTCACCCCGTTCGGCTGGCGCTTCATGACGGCGCTGCTCGGCACCCTCTCCGTCCTGCTGCTGTGCCGCATCGGCCGCCGCCTGTTCCGCTCCACGTTCCTCGGCTGCCTGGCGGGCGCGCTGATGGCGGTGGACGGACTGCACTTCGTGATGAGCCGCACCGCGCTGCTCGACGGCGTGCTGATGTTCTTCGTCCTCGCCGCCTTCGGCTGCCTGCTCGTCGACCGGGACAGGGCGCGCGCGAGACTCGCCGCCGCGCTCCCGGCCGACGCCGACGGCCGCGTCCGCCCCGACGCGCACGTCGCCGAGACGACCCGCCTGGGCCCGCGCCCGTGGCGCTGGGCGGCGGGCCTGATGCTGGGCCTGGCCATCGGCACCAAGTGGAACGGCCTGTACGTGCTGGCCGCCTTCGGCATCATGACCGTCCTGTGGGACGTCGCCTCCCGCCGGGTCGCCGGCGCCCGCCGCCCGTACCTGGCCGTCCTCAGGCACGACCTGGGCTGGGCGTTCCTGGCGACGGTGCCGGTGGCCGTCCTCACCTACGTCGCGTCCTGGATCGGCTGGATCCTCTCCCCGAGCGACGGCTCCGGCGGCTACTACCGCAACTGGGCCGCGACCGACGGCAGGAACAGCGACTGGTCCTGGCTCTTCCCGGACTGGTGGCGCAGCCTGTGGCACTACGAGGCGCAGGTGCTGGACTTCCACACCCACCTCACCTCGCCGCACACCTACCAGTCCAACCCGTGGAGCTGGATCGTCGCCGGCCGCCCGGTGTCGTACTTCTACGAGGACCCCGCCCCCGGCAGGGACGGCTGCCCCGTCGACGCGGGCGGCAAGTGCGCCCGCGAGGTGCTGGCGCTCGGCACGCCGCTGCTGTGGTGGGTGGCCTGCTTCGCGCTCCTGTACGTCCTGTGGCGCTGGTTCTTCCGCCGCGACTGGCGGGCGGGCGCCATCGCCTGCGGCGTCGTGGCCGGCTACCTGCCCTGGTTCTTCTTCCAGGAGCGCACGATCTTCTACTTCTACGCCGTCGTCTTCCTGCCGTTCCTGTGCCTGGCGGTGGCCATGCTCCTCGGCGCGGCCGTCGGCCCGCCCCGCTCCGGCGACACCCGCCGCGTGGCGGGCGCGACCGGCGCGGGCGTCCTGGTCCTGCTGATCGCCTGGAACTTCATCTACTTCTGGCCCCTCTACACCGGCCAGGCCGTCCCCATCGACGACTGGCGGACGCGAATGTGGCTGGACACCTGGGTCTAGCCGGGCAGACGCACCACGGCGGCCCAGCGGGCTGCCGCGCCGCCGTGGTCGTCATCGGTCGTCAGCGGCCGCTGCCGGCGGCCTGGGACGGTCCGGGAGCGGCCCGACCGAGCCGGGTGACCCGCTGAAACACCGTGCGGGGAAGCGCCTGCGCCGCCGCGTCCGGAGACGAGGGCACGGCCGCCGGTCCCGGCCGGTGAGGCGCTGGGCCCGTGGGGTGCGCACCTCGCCGGTTTCGGACACCAGGCGGAAACTCCTCTCACACATGTCCCTCACGCCCCTTACAGTGCGAGGACGGAAACGGTGAGGGGACTGCCTGATGGGCAAGGGGGTCAAGGCCGCCGTCATAGGCGGCGTGTTCGCGGTGATGGTCGGCGGCGCCGGGTACGGCGGCTACAACATCGTGAACGCGCTGAACGGCGCGGGCGGCAGCGGGCCGGGCTCGGAGCGGCAGTCCGGGCCGCCCAGCAGTGCCGAGGTGGAGGAGACGACCGGGAGGTTCTTCGCGGCCTGGGAGAAGGGGCAGGCGGCGACGGCGGCGTCGTACACGAACAACGCCGATGAGGCGGGCAGGCTGCTCGGCGGGTACGCCGAGGAGGCGCACATCACCGATGTGCGGATCACGCCCGGCGCGGCGAGCGGCACCACCGTGCCGTACACGGTGAAGGCGACGGTGGCCCACGACGGGAAGTCCAGGCCCCTGACCTACCGCAGCAAGCTGACCGTCGTGCGCGGGGTCACCACCGGGCGGGCGCTGGTGGACTGGCGGCCGTCCGTGGTCCATCCGCGGCTGCGGGACGGCGACACGCTCGTCACCGAGGGGTCGGCCAGCCCGCCGATCGAGGCGGTGGACCGCGACGGCACCGTCCTGACCAAGGAGAAGTACCCGTCCCTCGGGCCGATCCTGGACACCCTGCGCGCCAGGTACGGCGACCGGGCCGGCGGCACCCCCGGTGTCGAGCTGGTGGTCCGGCACGCCGACGAGGCCACCGCCGACACCCCGCTGCTGACCCTCGTCGAGGGCCGGCCCGGCAAGCTGCGCACCACGCTCGGCGCAAAGGTGCAGGCGGCGGCCGAGAAGGCGGTCGGGCGGTTCGCCGAGTCGTCGGTGGTCGCCGTCAAGCCCAGCACCGGTGAGGTGCTGGCGGTCGCCAACCAGCGCGCGGACGGTTTCAACGCGGCGTTCCTGGGGCGCGTCGCCCCCGGCTCCACCATGAAGATCATCACCGCGGCCATGCTCATCGACAACGGCGTGACCTCGATGAACGGCGCGGCGCCCTGCCCGGACACCGCGGTGTGGCAGGGACAGACCTTCAGGAACCTCACGGGCATGCGGCCCGACGAGGGAGCCACGCTCGCCGACAGCTTCCTGCGCTCGTGCAACACGGCCTTCGTCAAGCTGGTCGACGAGGAGCCGCTCACGGACGCCTCCCTGACGCGGGAGGCCCAGGAGCGGTTCGGGCTGGGCCGCGACGACTGGAGGACCGGCATCGACTCCTTCGACGGCAGCGTGCCCGCCGTCGGCGGACCGGACCGCGCGGCGGGCGCCATCGGCCAGGGCCAGGTCCAGATGAACCCGCTGACCATGGCCTCGGTGACGGCCACCGCGATCACCGGCGCCTTCCGCCAGCCCCACCTCGTGCCGCCGGGGCTCGACGGCCGTGAGCCGGCCACCGCCAAGGGCCTGCCCGCGGCCACCGCCGCCCAGCTGAAGCAGATGATGCGGCTGACCGCCACCCGGGGCACCGCCCAGGAGGCCATGGCCGGGCTCGACGGCGACATCGGCGCGAAGACCGGCTCCGCCGAGGTCGACGGGAAGGCCACTTCGGACAGCTGGTTCACCGGTTTCCGCGACGACGTCGCGGCCGCGGCCATGGCCGAGCAGGGCGGCCACGGCGGCGACGCGGCCGGTCCGATTGTCGCAGCAGTGCTACGAGCGGGTGGCTGAGCTCACCCGCGCGGGAGGGGACTCTAGGGTGGTGGCCGTCGTTGGGACAGCGGGGGCAACGGGGACCCTGGGGATTTCCGGAGGAACGAACAGCAGTGGGCAGCAGAGGGCGCGTCGCCGAGCGACGGAAGAAGAGACCCGCCGTGATCGGCGGGGTGATCGCCGCGGTCGTCGGCGGCGCGGGAGTCGCGGGGTACGCACTGCTCGCCGGCGGGGCCGCCGCCGAGGACGGGGCGCGGTCGGCGTCCGCGGCCGCCGAGCAGAAGCCGAGGGTCAAGACCGGTCCGCTGTCGGCGGCCGAGGTCACCGCCACCGCCGAGCGCTTCCTGACGGCGTGGCAGCGGGGCAGGGTGGCCGAGGCCGCGGCCGCCACCGACGACCCGTCGGCCGCCGCCGCCCTGCTCACCGGCTACGCCAAGGACGCCCGCGTCAGGGACGTCACCCTCGCCCCGGGCGCCCGCACCGGCGACAAGGTCCCGTTCACGGTGAAGGGCACGGTGGTCCACCGGGGCACCGGCAAGCCGCTCGCGTACGGCAGCGCGCTGACCGTCGTGCGCCGGGCCGGCGACGGCGAGCCGCGGGTCGACTGGCACGCCTCCGTCGTCCACCCCGCGCTGAAGGACGGCGACCGGCTGGTCACCGGCGAGGCGGGCACGCCCCCGGTCAAGGCGCTCGACCGGGACGGCGGCGAGCTGACCACCGCCGCGTACCCGTCGCTGGGCTCGGTGCTGGACGGGCTGCGCGAGAGGTACGGCAAGAAGGCCGGCGGCCGGGCCGGGATCGAGCTGCGGGTGGTGCGCGGCAAGGCCGCCAGGGCCGCCAAGCTCTCCGACAAGACCCTGCTGGAGCTGAGCGACGGCACGCCCGGCACCGTGAAGACCACGCTGGACCCGGCCCTGCAGGCCGCCGCCGAGCGGCAGGTGGCCAGGAAGGCCCGGGCGTCGGTGGTGGTGCTGCGCCCGTCGACCGGCGAGATCCTGGCGGTGGCGAACTCCTCGCGCGGCTTCGACACCGCCCTCCAGGGCTCGCTCGCGCCCGGCTCGACGATGAAGGTCATCACGTCGTCGCTGCTCATCGAGAAGGGCCTGGCGTCGGCGGACAAGAAGCACCCGTGCCCGAAGTACTTCTCCTACGGCGGCTGGAAGTTCCAGAACGACGACAAGTTCGAGATAAGGAACGGCACGTTCAAGGCGAGTTTCGCCCGCTCCTGCAACACGGCCTTCATCAGCCGGGCCCCGAAGCTGAGGAACGACGACCTGACCAAGCAGGCCCAGCAGGTCTTCGGGCTGTCGATGAACAACTGGTCCGTCGGCGTCCCGACCTTCGACGGCTCGGTGCCGGTGCAGTCGGCGGCGCCGATGGCGGCCTCGCTGATCGGCCAGGGCGGGGTCCGGATGAGCCCGCTGAACATGGCCTCGGTGGCGGCGACGGTCAAGTCCGGCGTCTTCCGCCAGCCGTACCTGGTGTCCCCGCGGGTGGACGGGCGGCGGCTGGCGAAGGCCTCGCGCACCCTGTCCGCGGGCACGCTGGCGCAGCTGCGGGAGCTGATGGCGTACACGGCGGCGTACGGCACGGCGGCGGAGGCGATGGCCGGGGTCTCCGGTGACGTCGGCGCGAAGACCGGGTCCGCCGAGGTCGACGGCCAGAAGAAGCCCAACGGCTGGTTCACCGCCTACCGGGGCGACCTGGCGGCCGCGGGCGTGGTCCAGGCGGGCGGGCACGGCGGCGAGACGGCCGGGCCGATCGTGGCGGCGCTGCTGAAGGCGGGCGGCTGAGACGGGCGGCCGAGACGGGCGGCCGAGACGGGCGGCCGAGACGGGCGGCCGGGCCGGGCGGCCGAGACGGGCGGCCGGGCCGGGGCTCAGTGGGCCACTGGCTCCGCCATGTAGGTGCGCCGCAGGAACCTGAGCAGCGTCTTCGTCTCGAACTCCACCACCGACACCCCCTGCGCGGAGTGCAACTCCACCACGGCCTGCACCCGGCCGCACGGCCACACCCGCACCGCGCCGCTCCCCGCGGGGGCGCGCAGGCCCTCCTCCAGCAGGGCCCGCGCGAAGGTCCACTCCCGGGCGCCGGCGCCCGGCAGCCTCACGCGCACCGAGCCGGGGTCGTCCCCGGGGTCGTACCTGAGCAGCACGGGTACGGCCCCGCGCTCCCCTAGCAGGGGGACGTCCGCGTCCGTGACGATGTGGGCTCGCGTGTACTGCTCGACTACGGACATCGGTGGTCCCTCACGATGCGCTGCCTCTGTGGAAGCCGTCCGTCCACCTCTCCCCTATGTCCCATATTTTCCGATTCATGCGCATCGAGCGGGGATATATCACCAGTGAGATAACGAGGCCCTCGCTCTTGCAAACCGTTCGCATCAAGCCACTATCATCGAACGGTGCACGTACCTGACGGATTCATCGACGTCCCCACCTCCGCCGCCGCCGGCGTGATCGCCGCGGGCGCCGTCGCCGTGAGCCTGCGCGGCGCACGCCGTGAGCAGGGGGGCGACTCCCGCCCGGGCGCGGCCGAGAGCGGGGGAGAGCGCACGGCACCGCTGGCGGGGCTCGTGGCGGCGTTCATCTTCGCGGCGCAGATGCTGAACTTCCCCGTCGCGGCGGGGACCAGCGGCCATCTGCTCGGCGGCGCGCTGGCCGCGATACTCGTCGGTCCCTTCACCGGGGTCCTGTGCGTCAGCGTCGTCCTGCTGATGCAGGGCATCCTCTTCGCGGACGGCGGTCTGACCGCGCTCGGCGTGAACATCACCTGCATGGCGATCGTGACGGTGGCCGTCGCCTACGCCCTCTTCCGCGGCCTGGTGAAGGTGCTGCCGCGCGGCCGTCACGCCGTGACCGCCGCCTCCTTCGTCGCCGCGCTCGTCTCCGTCCCGGCCTCCGCCCTGACCTTCACGCTGATCTACGCGATCGGCGGCACCACCGACGTCCCGATCGGCAAGGTCGCCACCGCCATGGTCGGCGTGCACGTCCTCATCGGCGTCGGCGAGGCGGTGATCACCGCGCTGACCGTCGGCGCCGTCATCGGCGTACGCCCCGACCTGGTGTACGGGGCGCGCGGGCTGCACCAGCCCCTCAAGCTCCGGGTGAACGGCGAACTCGTGGACGCGCCCGCCGCCGGGCCCGCCCCGGCCGCCGCCCGGGTCTCCCGCCGCGCGGTGTGGGCCGGGGGCCTGGTCACCTCGCTCGTGCTCGCCGGGGTCGTCAGCTTCTACGCCTCGGCCAGCCCCGACGGCCTGGAGAAGGTCGCCGCCGACCAGGGGATGGACCGGAAGGCCGAGGAGCACGCGGCCGCCGGCTCGCCGCTCGCCGACTACGGCGTCAAGGAGGTCGATGACGCCCGCCTGTCCGGGGGGCTGGCGGGCGTCATCGGCGTCGGCGTCACGGTCGTGGCGGGCAGCGCGGTGTTCTGGGCGGTGCGCCGCCGCCGCTCGGACGACACCTCCCCCGCCGCCGTCGAGAACGTCTGACATGGGTGCGGGCGGGGCGGCGCACAGGCTGTACCGGCACGGGCACTCTCCCGTGCACGGCCTGCCGCCGCACACCAAGCTCGCCGCGGCCTTCGCCTTCGTGGTGGTCGTGGTGTCGACCCCGCGGGAGGCGGTGTGGGCCTTCGGGCTGTACGCCGTGCTGCTCGCGGCCGTGGCGTCGGTGGCGCGCGTCCCCGCCGGCTTCCTGCTCAAGCGGCTGCTGGTCGAGGTGCCGTTCGTCGCGTTCGCGGTGCTCATGCCGTTCGTGGCGGAGGGCGAGCGGGTCGAGGTGCTCGGCGTGTCCCTGAGTGTGAGCGGCCTGTGGGGCGCCTGGAACGTGCTGGTCAAGGGCACGCTGGGAGTGGCCACCTCGGTCCTGCTCGCGGCCACCACGGAGCTGCGCGAACTGCTGCTGGGCCTGCAGCGGCTGAGGCTGCCGCCCCTGCTCGTGCAGATCGCGTCCTTCATGATCCGCTACGGCGACGTCGTCACGGACGAGCTGCGGCGCATGCGCATCGCCCGCGAGTCGCGCGGCTTCGAGGCGCGGGGCGTGCGGCACTGGGGCGTCCTCGCCAAGTCTGCGGGAGCACTGTTCATCCGTTCCTACGAGCGCGGCGAGCGGGTCCACCTGGCCATGGTCAGCCGCGGCTACACCGGTTCGATGCCGGTCCTGGACGAGGCGACCGCCTCCCGGGCCCAGTGGTCGTGCGCGCTGGCCCTCCCGTTCGCCGCCCTGGTCGTCTGTCTGCTGGGATGGACCCTGTGACACCTTCACTGGAAGTGGCCGGTCTGGCCTTCGCGTACCCCGACGGGCACCAGGCCCTGTTCGGCGTGGACTTCACCCTGCAGCGCGGCGAGCGGGTCGCGCTGCTCGGCCCGAACGGCGCCGGCAAGACGACCCTCGTGCTGCACCTCAACGGCATCCTCACCGGCGGCACCGGCACGGTGAAGGTGGCCGGACTGCCGGTCGGCAAGCAGCACATGGCGGAGATCCGCCGGCGGGTCGGCATCGTCTTCCAGGACCCGGACGACCAGTTGTTCATGCCGACCGTGCGGGAGGACGTGGCGTTCGGGCCGGCGACGGCCGGGCTCAGGGGGCCGGAGCTGGAGGAGCGCGTCGACCGGGCGCTCGAGCGGGTCGGCATGGCCGGGTTCAAGGACCGGCCCCCGCACCACCTGTCCTTCGGCCAGCGCCGCCGGGTGGCGGTGGCCACCGTGCTCGCGATGGAGCCGGAGATCCTGGTCCTGGACGAGCCGTCCTCCAACCTCGACCCGGCCTCCCGCCGCGAACTGGCCGACATCCTGCGCTCGCTGGACGTGACCGTGCTGATGGTCACGCACGACCTCCCCTACGCCCTGGAGCTGTGCCCCCGGTCCCTGATCCTCAGCGACGGCGTGATCGCGGCGGACGGCAGGACGGCCGACCTGCTCGCCGACGAGGACCTGATGCGCGCCCACCGCCTGGAGCTGCCCTACGGCTTCGACCCGCGCTCGGTGCCCGCCGCTCCGGGACGCTGAGTGGCCATGGGCGCGTGACCGACGAGGAGAGCGGGGGCTCGCCGCCGCCGGACGAGCAGTCGCGCTTCGCGCGGTACGCCGCCCACCGCGCGGCGACGGCCGCGTACCGTCCGCTCCGGGACGGACCCGGCCTCACACCCACCCGCAGTACCCGGTGCCGCTGCTCCTGCGGGAACGCCGCCGGCCGGAACCGCTGATCCGGGATCACCCACGGCCGCCGCCCCGGCGACGGCGGCCCGGTCGCCGGTCAGTACCTTGTGCACGATGCGTCCGCGCGCACGTCCGGGGGACGGGGCGCACGAGGTCCGCCCGTACCCGCACGCCACGCGCGGCGCCATCGACGTGACGTTCCCGCTGGGCCGGGCGCCGGGGAATCGCAGGCTCCGGACGGGCGTTGCCCGCACTGTCGCAGGAGATCGGGAAGGGACGGCGGACGTGGAGGCGGACGTGGACGTGGACGTGCACGGCACGGTGGCCGAGGGCTTCGAGCCGGTCGGGGAAGCGTTCGCACGGAACTTCACCGCGCTCGGCGAGCGGGGCGCGGCGGTCGCCGTCTACCGGGACGGGCGCAAGGTCGTGGACCTGTGGGGCGGCACGCGCGACGTGGACGGCGACGCGCCCTGGGAGCGGGGCACGGCCCAGGTGGTGCGCTCGGCGACGAAGGGCGTCGCCGCCGCCGTCCTCCTGCTGCTGCACCAGCGCGGGGAGCTGGACCTGGACGCGCCGGTGGGGGACCACTGGCCGGAGTTCAAGGCGCACGGCAAGGGCGGGGTCCTGGTCCGGCACGTGCTGAACCACCGTGCCGGTCTCCCGGTCCTCGACCACCCCCTCACTCCCGGGCAGGCCCTCGACCCGCTGCGCGGACCGGAGGCGGTCGCCGCGCAGGCGCCCGTGTGGGAGCCGGGCACCGACCACGGCTACCACGCGCTGACGTACGGCTGGATGCTCGACGAGCTGGTGCGGCGCGTGACGGGACGCGGCACCGGTGAGTGGATCGCGTCGCAGATCGCCGGTCCGCTGGGCCTGGACCTGTGGCTGGGGCTGCCCCACGCGCAGGCGGGCCGGGCCGGGCGGGTCGGCCCGGTCGAGGGGCCGGAGCCCGCCGGAGGTCCGCGGCTGCGCCCCAAGCGCTCGGTCGCCGAGGCCTACGCGGACCCCGCGTCCCTGACGCGCCGGGCGTTCGCCGCGATCACCCCGTTCCCCGACCAGAACGACCCGGCGTACCGCGCGGCCGCGCTGCCCGCCACCAACGGCATCGCGACGGCGGACGGCCTGGCCCGCTTCTACGCGGCCCTGATCGGCGGGGCCGACGGCGCGCCGGGGCTCCTCACGCCCGAGACGCTGGCACTCGCCCGCGCCGAGGAGTCGGCGGGACCGGACCGCGTCCTGGTCGTGAACACCCGCTTCGGCCTCGGCTACATGCTGCACGGCAGCGCCTCGCCCTTCCTGTCCCCCGGCTCCTTCGGCCACCCGGGGCGCGGCGGGCCCCTCGGCTTCGCCGACCCCGAGTCGGGGATCGCCTTCGGCTACGTGACCAACGGCTTCCGCAGGACGGTGACGGCGGACCCGAGGGCGCAGGCGCTGGTGCGCGCGGTACGGCAGGCCGTGCTCGGACAGCGCGGATAGGGCCTGGGGCCTGTCGGCGGACTCCCGTCGTCCGCCCGGAGGGCGGGCCCCGCGGCGTCAGGTGCGTGCTCTCGGCGTGCCGGGCGCGGGCCCTCGTACTGGACGTACTTGGGTCTGCGCCCGGTGCGGCGAGAGTGCGTGCATGGCGTCGCGGGGCAGGCGGGAGTCCGCCGACAGGCCCTAGATGTGGATCGGGTGCGAGGTGCGGCCGGACGCCTGGTCGATCTCGTCGTGCGCCTTGGTCAGCAGGTTCATGGCGAGTTCGTTGAGCGCGCGGGCCCCGGCGATCTCCTCCCCGACCCGCGGCTGATGCGCGTCGGTCCGGTGCCGGGTCGCGTGCCCGTGGGCCCGTACCTCGGTGCCGTCGGGCAGCCGGACCATCGCGGCCGCCCTGGTGTGCTGGTCGTCCTCCTGGAACTCCAGCTCGACGTGCCATCCCACAGTGGTGCGCATTGTCATGACGATCACCTCCGGAACACCTACTTCCAGGGTGCTCCTCGCGGCGCCCGGACGCACCCACGGGCGTTCCCGGGGCCGGTCCCGCGAGCTGCCCGCGCCACCCGGCGTGCAGCATCAGCCCGATCCCGAGGACCAGCAGCCCGGCCGCGGCGATCCGCGGGGCCCCGAAGCGCTCCTCGAAGAACACCGCCCCGATCACCGCGCCCACGATGACCGGTGTCATACCGGGCTCATACAGTGCTTCCACGAGTCGATCAAAGTTAAGCGCTGTCCCGTAACCGGTGTGATCACGGCGTCGGAACCCTCCTGGACGGCCCCGTTCCCGGGCTGAGCCCGCGGCAGTTCGGCAAGTTCATCACCGCGCTACGCTGCGAGGGCGCGGAACCGGTCCTCAGAGGCCGGCCCTGGAGCCTGCCGCTGGAGGACCACGTACTGCTTGGTCGTCGCGTACTGGCGCACGAACCTCACCCTGCACCAGATGGCTGCCCTGTCCGGGGTGTCGAAGTCCGCGGCCGACCGGACCGGCGACCACCTCGGCCCGTTGCCGGCGCTCCAGCAGCGCAGGCGGTTCCGCAAGGACACCGTGCTGATCGTGGACGGCACCCCGGTACCCACCCGCGACCATGCCATCGCCGAACAGTCGAAGAATCACCGTTGCTCCACCGACTACCAGGTCGTCATCGACGCCGATACCCGGCTCGTCGTCGCCGTCGGCCGGCTGGTCACCGGCAACCGCAACGACTGCAGGGCAGGCAGGGGAGATCTCCGGCGCGAAGGACGCCCACGGGGAAGGTCACGGTGATCGCGGACGGCGGCTACCGCGGCACCGGTCCGGTCGTCCCGCACCGCCGCGAACGCGGCCAGGCCGAGCTCCCGGATTGGAAAGAGGACCACAACCCTCACACCGCAGGGTCCGCGCCCGCGTCGAGCATGCCCTCGCCCTCGTCCGCCCGAAGACCTGGAAGATCCTGCGCGACTGCCGCCTGAAATGCGACGGCGTCCACCACTCCATGCCCGGCATCGCCCGCCTGCACAATTTCCCCCTCGCCGGATGAGCGGCAACAACGCTGGTCAGCCAGCGTGCCGCAGATCATTTACGGGACAACTCTCAAGAAGGTAATTCAAGAAAGGCCACTACCGGTCGCCAATTTCAGAACTTAGAAATTTCGCAGGCCAGATCAGTTCATATCCACTTAGGCAGACAGCTCGCGTCGGCAGCGACGACGCCGACACGCAGTAAATTGAGCAGAAGTCAACCAGCCAGTAGAGAAATTAGGTTCAGTCCTGCCCATTTTGATTATCTACAGCGGTAACCGATATTTATGATCGCGAGGGATACCCTGATTTGAAGCCAGGGTCCCACTCATACCGTCAACCACCTAATGGCAACCAAAGGAGGAGCGGCCAGGCCCGAGCTTCTTTGAACCGACCTTACTTGCGTTTGACCAAAAACCCTTGCGAACGGGTGCACTTACTAAACGACCCCAAAGAGGCCGATCTGTCTTAAATGGAATTTTTGAGACTCATCCGATAGGACTAGCACTGATTGCCCTGCCGGACTTTACGCATTATGTTCATCATGTGACCAGTGAACCGTACATTATCGTGCACCCGCCGGATGATCGCGGCTTGCGGGAAGTCACCACCCTGGAGAGAACTCTGGGGCGAGCATTTTCCGCGCGGGACCTGCACAGATTGTTGCACCGTGCGGGTTTTTCCGGAGAAATCGATATTGAAGACCCCACACGTGTTCATTGGAGCGGCGGGGATAGCAGCGTCTGGCCAGACCACCGCTGGCGACGACGATCGGTTGCCGCCGCCATGACAGTCGGTCTCCTAATCAACGCCAGCGTATTTGCAAAAATCGGCGTAAAGGACGTCTTCAGAGCACTGTCCTATGGTGGACGGGTTACCGGAGTTTCCTTCCTGGCTGCTGCACTCGTGCAACTAGTAGCGCTATTGTCAATCCTTGACTACTGGCGCAAGCGAAATCTGAGATATTCAGGTGCTGCAGTACTAATCGGCGTCATCGCGACCCTCGTGCTCAATTCTCTAATGCTATTTGTGCACATTTACGGCGGAGAATACACCATTTACCTATGGCTCTGGCCAACTCTACTGATTTGGTCATTTTGGGCGCTTTGGGAACTATTTCGCCAAGGAGTATGGGGGCAGATCCCTCACCTTAAGGGGATCACGGCTGGCGTCACGGCTTCTGGTCTGCTCGCTGCAGTGAATCTAGCCTATACGCAGGTTTACCTACCTTACGCTCATACTGTCCCGTTCCCCCTTGAGGTTAAGTTTGGGAAACCAAGCCTAAGTTCTGATGGAACAGCACTTAATCTGCCCATTCACATGCACTACGAAAATTCTGCAAAAGTAAGAATCTATGTACTTGATGCCATATGGCACATCTACGGCGGCTCAACTAAGTTCGTCAGCGGCGCCAGGAGCATGAAGGACTGGAAGGCAGACTTGATGCAAGGATCGGATTTTCGCCGAAATTTCGAAGAGAGGGATTGGGATCTCATCGACTTTGGAGGGCTGGCCGGCGTGGGGGATTGGCTGGAACCCGGGGGGAAATACAATCATGAAAGGCTCGTTCAACTACCCGCGAATGCTAATTTTGATATCATCAGCGCCAGGATTGAGTTCATGATCGTGAGGGCCGACAGGGGGACGCTTGACTGGCGTTTCACTGATTCCCGGGAACTGTCATGGGACCCTGAAGCGGATAACTTTGATCACAAAGAGGACGCGCCCGAGTGGGTCGCTGGCGTCGACGACGAGTACATCAAATACCATTCACGAATTTACTACAGCAATGAAATCCTTAATGTCACCCGACGGCCGCAATACGTGACTCTTTGGCAGGTCATCCCGGACTTCTCCCATCGATCTCCACCCGAACAAGATGACACGGACCCTTACATGATGTCCATCATTGCACCTGCCGGCAGAGAGAATAAATACAATGTGCCTGACCAGCAGAAGGTGTCCGAAAGGTTTGGCTTGAGTTCTGTTCACAGCGATTCTGCAGCGCAAGCATCGTTCGAATCGCTGCTGCAGACCGCAAAGAGAAATTAGGTATACCGCACAAAAACCCAACACGCACGGGCGGCGCCCGCTACCGGCTCAGATGGAGTTAGCCAAAAGCGCGGACTGCTCAGTGCATCCAGTTCCCCATCTTGCCACCTGGCCAGCGAAGCAATTACCACATCAGAGCAACTTGACCGACGACTCCCGCAGCGCGGCGACAGGCGCGAGCTCCGCTCCAGTCTGCGCCCACAACACCAGGGCGTAGGCGGCGACGGGCAGGGCGGCGGTCCGTCCGCGTCGGCGGCTCACGGCGTACGCCGGGGTCACCACACCCTGCACCACCATCAGCCAAGCGATGTGGAGGGCGGCCGAGGCGAGCAGATACGGCCACGCCCCGCCCAGCCCGATCAGCACCCCGCCCCCAGATATCAGCATGAACCCGGCAAGCTTGTCGGTGATCTTGTGGCGTTGGCGTTCCAGCCGGCGTGTGTGACGGCGGCGAGCAGGGCGGCGGTGGTGACCAGCGGTGTCACGAAAGGCGCTCGCGCACGTCCACCAGGGTGGCACCGGCGTGGGTGATCAGCGCTGCGGGCGCCATGGGGAAGACGGTGTACGGGGTCCCGGCCGCGGCCCACACCGTGTCGTGGTCCAGCAGCCCCCGGTCCGCGAGCACCCGGGTCCGCCGCCGGTGCCCGAAGGGCGGCACGCCGCCGATCGCGTACCCCGTCGTCTCCCGTACGACGCCGGCGTCGGCCCGCGTCACCTTCCCGGCGCCCAGTTCCCCGCGCACGAGCTCCACGTCGACCCGCGACGCGCCGTCCACCAGCACCAGCACCGGCACGCCGTCCGCCGCGAAGACCAGCGACTTGCAGATCCGGCCCGGCTCGCACCCGATCGCCGCGGCGGCCTCGGCCGCGGTACGGGTGGCGTCGGGGAAGCGGCGGATGCGGGCGTGGAGGTGGCCGAGCCCCAGGTCGTCCAGGGCCTCGGCGAAACGGGGGTGCGCTCCTGTCGTCGTCATGGGCGCACGCTAGCGGTGGGCGCACGGGACGCGCGACGGGATTGCGCGCCCGCGGGCGGGGCTGTCGCCCTCCCCGTCCGCCGCGTTCCCGCCGCGGGGCACCGGGACGTTCCCCGCGGGGGCGCCTTCCCCGCCCCGGGCCCGGGAAGGCCGTGAAGAAGCCGGTGAGGGCCCCCTGTTCCAGGGAGCCCTCACCGGCCGGTCCCGCGCGCGGGAGCCGTCAGACGCGCACCAGCTCCCCGTCCGGGTCCGCGTGCTTCCCCGCGTCGGCCGCCGACCGCAGCCCCTCGCCCTCGACGTCGACGTTGGGCAGGGCGCGGTCCAGCCACTTCGGCAGCCACCAGGCCTTGCGGCCGAGCAGGGCCAGGACCGCCGGGACGACGGCCATGCGGACGACGAACGCGTCGAAGAAGACCGCGATCGCCAGGCCGAAGCCGATCATCTTGACCATCGCCTCGCTGGAGCCGATGAAGCCGGCGAAGACCGCCATCATGATCACGGCTGCCGCCGTGACGACCCGCGCGCCGTGCCGGAAGCCCGTCACCACCGCCTGGCTCGGCTTCTCGCCGTGGACGAAGGCCTCCCGCATCCGGGTCACGAGGAACACCTCGTAGTCCATCGCCAGGCCGAAGACCACGCCCACCATGAAGATCGGCATCATCGACATGACCGGCCCGGTCTCCTCGACGCCCATCAGGTCCGCCAGCCAGCCCCACTGGAAGACGGCGACCACGGCGCCGAGGGCCGCCATCACGCTGAGCAGGAAGCCGAGGGCCGCCTTCAGCGGGACCAGGATCGAGCGGAACACCACGATCAGCAGGAGGAAGGCCAGGCCGACCACCAGGACCAGGTACGGCACCAGCGCGTCGTTCAGCTTCTGCGAGACGTCGATGTTCATCGCCGTCGCGCCGGTGACCAGGACGTCGGCGCCCGTGTCGGCCCGGAGCCCGGCACCCGCGTCACGGATGCCGTGCACCAGGTCCTCCGTCGTCGCCGACGACGGCTTGGAGTCCGGGATCACGGTGATCGTCGCGGTGTCCCCGGCCTTGTTGGGGGCCGGCGGCGTCACCGTCACGACGTCCTTCAGGCCCTTGATCTCGTCGCCGACCTCGGTGAAGGCCGCCTGCGGGTCCTTGGAGCCCTTGGCGTCGACCACCACCATCAGCGGGCCGTTGAAGCCGGGGCCGAAGCCCTCCGACAGCAGGTCGTAGGCGCGGCGCTGCGTGGTGGACACCGGCTGGGAGCCGTCGTCGGGCAGGCCCAGTTCCAGGGAGGACGCCGGGACGGCCGCCGCGCCGAGGCCGAGGACGCCGAGCAGCAGGACCGCGACCGGACGGCGTACGACGAAGCTGGCCCAGCGCGTGCCCATGTTGGGGCGCCCGGGCTTCTTCGGGGCGCGACCGCCGCCCAGCAGCTTGCTCTTCTCGCCGGCCGGGCGCACCCGCCGGCCCGCGTAGCCCAGCAGGGCCGGGATCATCGTCAGGGCGATGAGCACCGCGATGGCGACCGTGCCGGCCGCCGCGACACCCATCTTCGTCAGCATCGGGATGTTGACGACCGACAGGCCCACCAGCGCGATGACGACGGTCAGGCCCGCGAAGACCACCGCCGAACCCGCCGTGCCGACGGCCCGGCCGGCCGCCTCCTCGCGCTCGCGGCCCTCGGCCAGTTCGGCGCGGTAGCGGGAGACGATGAACAGCGCGTAGTCGATGCCGACCGCCAGGCCGATCATCGTCGCCAGGGTGGAGGTGGTGGAGCCCAGGTCGAGGGTGCTGGCCAGCGCCGCGATCGTGGAGACGCCGATGCCGACGCCGATGATCGCCGTCAGCAGCGGCAGGCCGGCCGCGAGCAGCGAGCCGAAGGTGATGACCAGGACGATCGCGGCGATCGCGATGCCGATGATCTCGGCGGTGCCGGTGTGCGGGACCGCCTGCAGGGCGTCGCCGCCGATCTCGACGGTCAGCCCGGCCTCCCGCGCGTCCCGCGCGGCGCCCTCCAGGGCGTCCTTGCTGGCGTCCGTCAGCTCCATGCCGGAGACCTCGTACGAGACCTGGGCGTAGGCGATGGTGCCGTCCTTGCTGACGGCCCTCGCCCGGTACGGGTCGGTGACGGAGGCGACCTCGGAGCCGGCGGACAGCTCCTCGACGGTCTTCTCGACGGTCGCCTTGGGGCCGGCGTCGGTCATCTTCTCGCCGTCGGGCGCCTTGAAGACGACCCGCGCGGTGGCGCCGTCGGCGCTCATCCCGGGGAAGCGCTCTTCCAGCAGGTCGAAGGCCTTCTGGGCCTCGGTGCCGGGGATGGAGAAGGAGGTGGTGCCCGCGGCGGGCGCGCCGGCCGCGCCGGCACCGGCGAGGGTCAGCAGCGCCACCCATATCAGGGCGACGAGGTGCCGTCGCCGGAAGGCGAGCCGGCCGAGTCTGTAGAGGAACGTGGCCACTGGGGCGTACTCCCGGTCAGGTCGTGGGTTTGTCAGGGCAGGGGTGATCAGCCCGACGACGTGAGCGGTGACGTCAGGTAGGGGCTTGCTCGGGGACGTGTCAGGGGGTGGGCACGCCGAGGGCGGGGAGGACCACGGCGTCGATGTACGAGAGGAGGAAGGCCCGGCTCGGCGGCTGGTCGTCGAGGAGCGCGCGGGTGGCGAACCCGCCGACCAGCATGTGGAGCAGGAAGTCCAGCGCGGGGCAGTCCGGGCGGACCTCGCCCCGGTCGACGGCGCGCTGGATCACGCGTCTGAACTCCGCCATCTCCGGTTCGATGAACTGGTCCCGGAACACCCGGCGCAGATCCGCGTTGTTGTGCATGGCCATCGCCACGCCGCGCATCAGCGCGGAGTTCTGCTCGATGGTGCAGTCGTCGTCCAGCTCCACCAGCGCGTGCAGATCGCCCCGGAGGGTGCCGGTGTCGATCTCGCCGGTCTTGCCCGGCTTGCTGTGCCGGACGGCCTTGACGACCAGCTCGGCCTTGCCGCCCCACTGGCGGTAGAGCGTGGCCTTGCTGGACCGGGTGCGGGCGGCCACGGCGTCCATGGTGAGGGCGTCGTAGCCGACCTCGCGCAGCAGGTCGAGCACGGCCTCGTACAGCTCGGCCTCGCGCTCGGGAGTGATGCGGCTGCGACGCGCCACGGCGGCCTCGGCCATCCCTCTCACCCTCCTGCATCTGAACGATACGGTTTCGTACCCCTCCACCATAGCGCGGAGGCGGGAAAAGAACGAAACCGTTTCGTACGTGTGCCATGTCACTCCGTCCGTTCCGGTACGAGTTGCCGCCCGTCCCCGCCCGTAAAAGCATGGGGAAGTGAGCTATCTGCGCCTCCCGCACCTCCATGACGGCCTCCTGTGCTTCGTGGCCGAGGACGATCTCTGGCTCGCCCCCCTCGACGAACCCGGCCGCGCCTGGCGGCTCACCGTCGACCGCACCAAGACCGGCCACCCGCGCTTCTCCCCCGACGGCCGCCACGTCGCCTGCACGAGCTGGCGCAGCCTGGCGCCGGAGGTCCACCTGGTGCCGGTGGACGGCGGCCCGGGGCGGCAGCTGAGCTACTGGGGGAGCGCCGACACGCGGGTGTGCGGCTGGTCCCCGGACGGGGACATTCTCGCCGTGGCCTCGCACGGCGAGCCCTTCTCGCACTTCACCTGGGCCTACAAGGTCTCCCCCGACGGTGACCCGGGCCGCAAGCTGCCCTGGGGGCCGGCCTCCGACATCCAGGTCGCCGACCTCGACGGCGTCCGCAGGACGCTGCTGCTGACCGGCACCCCGCCGCACGAACCGGCTGCCTGGAAGCGCTACCGGGGCGGCGCCACGGGCCGCCTGTGGCTGCACGGGCAGCGGCTGCTCGCCGATCTGCACGGCCACCTGCACTCCCCGCTGTTCGCCGGCGGCCGGATCGCCTTCCTCTCCGACCACGAGGGCGTCGGCAACCTCTACTCGTGCGCCCACGACGGCTCCGACCTGCGCCGCCACACCGACCACGACGCCTGCTACGCCCGGCACGCCTCCAGCGACGGCACGCGGGTCGTCTACCAGTGCGCGGGCGACCTGTGGATCGTCGACGACCTGTCCCCCGGCTCCCGGCCGCGCCGGCTCGACGTGCGCCTGAGCGGGCCGCGCGCGGGACGGCGCCGGTACCACGTGCCCGCCGCGCAGCACGTCGACGGCGTCTCCGTCGACGAGACGGGCCGCGCGAGCGCCGTCGTCGTCCGCGGCAGCCTGTACTGGCTCACCCACCGGGACGGCCCGGCGCGCACCCTCACCGACACCCCGGGCGTCCGGGTGCGCCTGCCGGAGATGCTCGGCGCGAGCGGGCAGGTGGCGTACGTGACGGACGCGGAGGGCGAGGACGCGATCGAGATCGCCTCCCTGCCCCGGGCGACCGGCGACCGCGCGCCCCGGCGGCTGGCCCCGGGGCGGCTGGGCCGGGTGCTGGAGATGGTGTCGGACCCCGGGGGCGAGCGGCTGGCCGTCGCCTCGCACGACGGGCGGCTGCTGCTGACCGGCCTGGCGGAGGAGTCGGACGGCGAGGCCGCCGAGCTCGTCCGCTCGGTCAACGGGCCGGTGCGGGACCTGGCCTTCTCACCGGACGGGGCGTGGCTGACGTGGTCGCACCCGGGGATCGGGCGGTCGTTGCGGCAGATCAAGATGGCGAGGATCGCGGACGGCTTCGTCGTCGACGTCACCAACGGCCGCTTCGAGGACGAGAACCCGGTGTTCACCCGGGACGGCCGCTACCTCGCCTTCCTCTCCTGGCGCGGCTTCGACCCGGTCTACGACGTGCACACCGGGGACCTGTCCTTCCCGCTGGGCTGCCGGCCGTACCTGGTGCCGCTGTCGTCGGCCACCCCCTCGCCGTTCGCGCTGAACCCGGAGGGCCGCCCGGCCGCCGGCGGCCTGGACCCGGTCGAGGAGGCCGGCGAGTCCGGCGCGGTGACCGTGGAGGTGGAGGGGCTGGAGAACCGGGTGACGCCGTTCCCGGTCGCGGCCTCCAAGTACTCCGCGCTGCACCCGGTCGCGGGCGGCGGCCTGGTCTGGCTGCGCTGGCCGATCTCCGGAGCGCTCGGCGAGACCTTCGCCAACCCGGACGACCCGAGCGAGCGGCCGACCCTGGAGCACTTCAACCTCGCCAAGGCGAGGAAGTCCGAACTGGTCGGCCACCTCGACCGGTTCGCGGTGAGCGGCGACGGCACCCGGCTGGTCCTGCTCGACGAGGGCGACCTGCGCGCGGTGCCCGCCACCGAGCCCGGCGACGGCGACTCCACCACCTGGATCGACCTGCGCCGCATCCTGCACCAGGTCGACCCGGCCGCCGAGTGGCGCCAGGCGTACGACGAGGCCGGGCGCCTGATCCGCGCCCACTTCTGGGACCCCGGCATGTGCGGCATCGACTGGGACGGGGTGCTGGACCAGTACCGCCCGCTGGTCGAACGGGTCGCCTCCCCGGACGAGTTCGCCGACCTGCTGCGCGAGGTGCTCGGCGAACTCGGCACCTCCCACGCGTACGTCGCCGCCGCCCGCCGCGACGAGGGCCCCGCCCACTACCAGCGCCGGCAGGGCCTGCTCGGCGCCAACCTCGTCCCCCGCGACGGCGGCTGGGCGGTCCAGCGGATCCTGCCCGGCGACTCCTCCGACTCCAAGGCCCGCTCCCCGCTGGCCGGCACCGGCATCCGCGAGGGCGCCGTCCTCACCCACGTCGACGGCCGCCCGGTCGACCCGGTGGCGGGCCCCTACCCGCTGCTGGCGGGCGCGGGCGGGACGACCGTGGAGCTGACCTTCGCCCCGGCCGGGGGCGAGGGCCCGCCCCGCCGGGTCGCGGTCGTCCCGCTCGTCGACGAACGCCCCCTGCGCTACCAGGACTGGGTGGCCAAACGCCGGCAGGTCGTGCGGGAGTTGAGCGGCGGCCGGTGCGGCTACCTGCACATCCCCGACATGGGCGGCTCGGGCTGGGCGCAGTTCAACCGCGACCTGCGCATGGAGGTGTCCCGCCCGGCGCTGATCGTGGACGTGCGCGGCAACGCGGGCGGGCACATCAGCGAGCTCGTCATCGAGAAACTGAGCCGCACCATCCTCGGCTGGGACCTCACCCGCGACGCCCAGCCGGTGTCGTACACCTCCAACGCCCCGCGCGGCCCGGTGGTGGCCCTCGCGGACGAGGCCACCTCCTCCGACGGCGACATGATCACGGCCGCCTTCAAGCTGCTCGGGCTGGGCCCGGTGGTCGGCCAGCGCACCTGGGGCGGCGTGGTCGGCATGACCGGCCGCCACCGCCTGGGCGACGGCACGGTGATCACCGTGCCGATGAACGCGGCCTGGTTCGACGCCTACGGCTGGTCGGTCGAGAACAAGGGCGTCGCCCCCGACCTGGAGGTGCCGCGCACCCCCCTGGACTGGGCGGAGGGCCGCAACGCCCAGCTCGCCGACGCGGTCGAACTCGCCGTGCGGCTCCTGGACAGCAACCCGCCCGCCACGCCGCCGACTTACAGCGACGTACCGGACCGCTCCCGCCCGAAGCTCCCGCCACGGCAGTGACGGACGGCGGGGTGACGCCCTCAACAGCGCCCTCAGCAGGCGCGGGAGCCGCGTGACCGGCCCCCGTCCGCCCGCGCCCGGCGCCGCGCCTCCAGGGGCCGGACGGCGACGCGGGGCGCCCTCCGCAGCAGGGCACCCCGCGTCATCGGCCCGAGCCGGGCGCAGCGGCTAGGCGTCGTAGTCGGGCTCGAACCGGTCCTGCTCCTCGCGCCGCTGGCGCTCCATGGCCTCGTCGTCGCGGTCCTCGCTCCGGCGGCCGCGCTGCCGGCCGCGGTCCTTGGCCTCGCCGAGCTTCTGCTTGGCCTGCTCCTGCAGACGCTCGGACTTCTCCTGGAACTGGTCCTTCATACCCATGTGGGTTCACTCCCGTGGGGGGTGTGGGGATCTGGCCCGACCAGATTCACACGGGTGGTGACCCTGTGCATGTCGATCACTCACGGTGCGTGACACGTTGCCGCTCGTCGGCCGCACCGCCCGCTCCCACCAGGCCCGTTCGCATGCCCGCGAGCCGGTCCGCGAACCGCCGCATCTCCCGCTGCCCCACGCTCCCGATCACCCCGGGCAGGTACCCGCGCACGCCCTGCATGCCGCGCAGCCACCACTGCCCGTACACATGGCTCGACCGCCGCTCGATGCCGGCCACGAGCCGGTCCACCGCCGGGCCCAGCGGGTAGGTCCTGTTGGCCGGCCACGGCAGCCGCTGCCTCAACTCCCGCATCACGTCCTGCTGGTCGGCCCCGCGCACCATGTCGGTGTCGGTCCACGACAGGTACCCGACGCCGACCCGCACCCCCCGGTACCCGACCTCGGCGCGCAGGCTGTGCGCGTAGGCCTCCACACCGGCCTTGGAGGCGCAGTACGCGGTCATCATCGGCGCGGGGGTGATCGCGGCGAGGGAGGCGATCTGGAGCAGGTAGCCCCGGCTCTCCAGCAGCAGCGGCAGGAAGGCCCGGGCCGTCACCGCCGACCCGACGAGGTTCACCTCGATCACCCGCCGCCAGGACTCCGGGTCGGAGTCGACGAAGGGCCCGCCGGTGGCGACACCGGCGTTGGCGACGACGACGTCGGCCCTGCCGAAGCGCTCCCGGACCTCCCGGGCGACCCGGGCCATCGCCTCGTGGTCGGTGACGTCGGCGTACCAGTGGTCGCTGTCACCGTGCAGCCGTCCGCAGACCTGCTCGAGCACGTCCGGCTCCAGCCCGACCAGCGCCACCCTCGCCCCGCGCGCGGACAGCTTGCGGGCCAGCAACTCCCCCACGCCGCGCGCCGCTCCGGTGACGACGGCGACCTGCCCCTCCAGGCTCACCCTGCTCATGTGCCCTCCTTCACCCGCAGATGGGTGGTGACGAGTGTCCGTATCCTCGCGCTGACCGGCTCCGGCGCCTCGACCGGTGCCATGTGGCCGATGCCGGGCAGTTCGGTGAGCCCGGTGCAGTGCGGCAGCGCGGCGGCCAGCGCCCGTGCCTGCGCCGGCGGCGTCAGCCGGTCGGCCGTGCCGACGAGCACCTCCGTGGGCACCGTCAACTCCCGTACGCCGTGGTCGAGGTCGAGCAGGCCGAGCACCTGCGACCAGGAGTGGCGCACCCGGCGGGGGCAGGCGTGCACGATGCGGGCGCACGCCTCGACCATGTGCGGGGCCGAACCCGGGCCCATCGTGCCGTACTTCAGGATCCGGCGGGCCAGGGGCGTGACCGGCCCGAGCGGTGCGCGGGAGCCGAGGATGTGCCGGGTCAGCCAGGTGCGCAGCCGTCCGGCCCGGATCGGCACCACCGTGGAGGCGGCGACCAGCTGCGAACTGCCCGTGCTGCACAGCAGGACGGCCGCCGCGTGCGCCCGGAAGGCGGGGCGGGTGGAGGCCGCCATCACCGTCATGCCGCCCATGGAGTGCCCGGCGATCACGGCCTTCTCGCCCGGGGCGAGCGTCGCCTCCAGCACGGCCTGCAGGTCGTCGGCGAGCGCGTCGGTGCTGCACACCGGGCTCGCCGGGCTGCGTCCGTGGCCGCGCTGGTCGTAGGCGATGACCCGGTGGTCGGCGGCCAGGTCGCGGATCTGCGCCGCCCAGAAGGCGGTCGAGCAGGTCCAGCCGTGGGCGAGGACGACCGCGGGGGCGTCCTCGGGTCCGTGCACCTCGACGTGCAGACGGGCGCCGTCGGCGGACCGGACGGTCAGTTCGCGCGCGGGGGCGGGCGGGGCGTAGGGGCCGGTGGAGACGTGCGGCAGGCGGCTCACGCGCCCACCTCCGCGTCCCGCCGGGCGGCGTCCTGCCGGGCCGGGGCGCGCAGCACCTCGTACTCCGCCGGGTCCACCCGTCGTGTCGCGCGCCGGAACTCGGCGGTGGTGCCCGGCCAGATCGTGGTGTTGCGGCCGGCCGCGTCCAGGTACCAGCTGGTGCAGCCGCCGGTGTTCCACACGGTGCGCTTCATGCGCTCCTGGACCCGGTGGTTCCATGCGCGCACGGCGCTCGGGCGGGCGTCGAGGGCGGCCCGGCCGCCGAGGGCGTCGAGCCGGCGGAGGTAGTCGGCCAGGTAGTTCAGCTGGGACTCGATCATGAGGATCATGGACGAGTTCCCCAGGCCCGTGTTGGGCCCGATGATCGACATCCAGTTGGGGAAGCCGGCCGCGCAGGCGCCGCGCAGGGCCTGCATGCCGCCCTTCCAGACCTCGGCCAGCGTGCGCCCGTCGGCCCCCACCACCCGCTCGGCGATGGGCATGTCGGTGACGTGGAAGCCGGTGCCGAAGACGATGGCGTCGGCCTCCGCCTCGGTGCCGTCGGCGGCGACGAGGGTGGAGCCGCGGACCTCGACGAGCCCGCCGGCGACGACGTCCACGTTCGGCCGGGCGAGCGCCGGGTAGTACTCGCTGGACAGCAGGATCCGCTTGCAGCCGATGCGGTAGCCGGGCGTCAGCTTGGCGCGCAGGGCCGGGTCCTTGATGGCGCGGGCCATGTTGCGCTTGGCCAGCCGCTCGACGAACCCGAGCTCGTCGGGGTGCTTGGTGAACGCCTGGACCTGCAGCTCCCGGATGCCCCAGAGCAGTCCGCGGCGCAGCTGGGCGGTGACGGGCAGCTGCCGGTGCAGCCACCGCTCGGCGCCGCTGATGGCGCGGTCGATGCGGGGCATCACCCAGGGCGGGGTGCGCTGGAAGAGCGTCAGCCGTCCGACGCGGGGCTGGATGGACGGCACGATCTGGATGGCGGAGGCACCCGTCCCCACCACGGCCACCCGCTTGCCGGCGAGGTCGTAGTCGTGGTCCCAGCGGGCGGAGTGGAAGACCTTGCCGGGGAAGGTGTCCAGCCCCGGGATCTCGGGGATCTTCGGGTCGGACAGCGGACCGGTGGCGGACACGACGACGTCGGCGGACAGGCGCCCGCCCGTGGTCTCGACGTCCCAGCACAGCCGCTCGCCGTTCCACGTCATCCGCGTCACCTCCGAGTCGAAGCGGATGTGCGGCCGGAGCCCGAAGACGTCCGTGACGTGCTCCAGGTAGGCGCGGATGTGCTCCTGCCCGGAGAAGGTGCGCGGCCAGTCCGGGTTGGGCGCGAAGGAGAACGAGTACAGGTGTGACGGTACGTCACACGCGCACCCCGGATAGCTGTTGTCGCGCCAGGTCCCGCCGACGCTGCCGGCCCGCTCCAGCACGACGAAGTCGGTGATCCCCTCGCGGCGCAGCCGCACGGCGGCGCCCAGCCCGCCGAACCCGGACCCGACCACCGCGACCCGTACATGTTCCTGCGCACGCTCGTGTTCGTGCTCGGCCATCCCGAAGCCTCCACGCATCGCCTAGAACTCCGCCAGTGAACACTGGCGCAGTGGGAGCGTAGAGCAGCTCCGTACTCATGGGTAGGGGGCGGCGCGAGGAAAGTTACCGCCGGTACGCCTTAAGGTGCCCAGGTGGCCGAGAAGCGTGAATACCGCATGGAAGAGCTGGCCCGCCTGGCCGGCATCACGGTGCGCACCCTGCGCTTCTACCGCGAACGCAAGCTGCTGCCGCCGCCGCGCCGCGAAGGCCGCATCGCCTGGTACGACGACCACCACCTGGCCCGCCTGCGCACCATCTCGGCCCTGCTGGAACGCGGCCACACCCTCAGCGGCATCGCCGAGCTCGCGGAGGCCTTCGACCACGGCCGGGACGTCGCCGACCTGCTCGGCGTGGGCACCCCCACCGAGGAGGAACCCGTCCGCCTCACCCCCGAGGAACTCGCCGCCCGCTTCGAGGGCGAGGCCACCCCCGAGAACCTGGCCGCCGCGCTGGAGCTCGGCTACCTGGCCACCGACGGCGACGAGATCGTCCACATCAGCCGCCGTCTGCTCGACGTCTCCTCGGCCCTGGTCCGCGAGGGCATCCCGCTCTCCGCGGTCCTGCGGGCGGGCGCGCGCGTGCGCGAACACGCCGACGCCCTGGCCGAACTCTTCGCCGGACTGATCCGCACCCACGCCCCCGGACAGGACCCCGCGCGCCTGCGCCCGCTCGCCAAGAGCGTGGTGGAGGCGGAGCTGTCCCTGGCCCTGGACCGCCGGCTGCGGGACCACGGCCGCGGGTGACGCCCCCGCCTCCCGCACACCCGCCCGCCCCCCCCCGCCCTCCGGCCCCCGACGTCCGTCGCACCCTCACCGGCCGGCCACGGGCCGGGCGGGAAGGCCCCCGCGTCCGCGGCCCCCGAGACCGCCGGGGCCCGTCACGGCCCGTAGACCACGGTCACCGGCGCGTGGTCCGACCACCGCTCGGCGTGCGTGGCGGCCCGCTCCACGAACCCCTTGACGGCACGGTCCGCGAGCCCGGGCGTGGCCATCTGGTAGTCGATGCGCCAGCCCGCGTCGTTGTCGAAGGCCCGCCCCCGGTAGGACCACCACGTGTACGGCCCCTCCACGTCCGGGTGCAGCGCCCGTACGACGTCGACGTACCCGCCGTCGGCCGGATCGAGGACCCGGTCCAGCCACTGGCGCTCCTCGGGCAGGAAGCCGGAGTTCTTGGTGTTGCCGCGCCAGTTCCTCAGGTCCGCGTTCCGGTGGGCGATGTTCCAGTCACCGCAGACCAGGACCTCGCGGCCGCCGGCGGCGGCCCGCTCCCGCAGCTCCTTGAGGTAGGCGAGGAACTCGCCCATGAAGCGCACCTTCTCGTCCTGCCGCTCGGTGCCGACCTCGCCGGAGGGCAGGTAGAGGGAGGCGACGGTGAGCCCGGGCAGGTCGGCCTCGACGTAGCGCCCGCTGCCGTCGAACTCGGCCGACCCGAAGCCGACCTGGACGCGCTCGGGCTCCCGCCGGGTGTACAGGGAGACTCCCGCGCGGCCCTTGGCGGCGGCGGGGGCGTGCACCACGTGCCACCCGTCCGGGGTGCGGACGTGCCCGGGCAGCTGCTCCGGCTCGGCACGCACCTCCTGGAGGCACAGCACATCGGCGGAGGTCTCGGCGAGCCAGGGCACGAAGCCCTTCTTCGCGGCGGCGCGCAGCCCGTTCACGTTCACGGAGGTCACAGTCAGCACCCCGGCACGATACCGGCACACTGGACCGGGTCCTGTTCTGGACCGGACACACCTCCGACTTACGAATTGATATACGGTGCTCAGCATGATTATCCGCCCAGTCGCCTTCGACCACCCCGACGCCGTCAAGCTGAACGACCAGGTACAGGCCGAGTACCACGTCCGCTACGGCGACGGCGGCGACGCCACGCCCCTGGACCCGTCGGACTTCGAGCCGCCGAACGGCCTGTACCTGCTCGCCTATGACGAGGACGACACCCCCGTCGCATCGGGCGGCTGGCGCGCCCAGGACGCGAACGGCGAGGGCAACGCCGACGGGGACGCCGAGCTGAAGCGGATGTACGTGGTGGAGGAGATGCGCGGCCGGGGCCTGGCCCGCCGCATCCTGGCCGCCCTGGAGGAGGACGCCCGCGCGGCCGGCCGCCTGCGCATGGTCCTGGAGACCGGCACCAAGCAGCCGGAGGCGGTGGCCCTGTACACCTCGAGCGGCTACGAGCCGTGCGAGAAGTTCGGCTACTACCGGTTCCACGAGGAGAGCCTGTGCTACGCGAAGGCGCTGTGACGCGGGCCACTTGAGGCCGGGTCACCGCGCCGGACCCACGAAGACGCGACAGAGCCCCTGCCGGGATTCCCGGCAGGGGCTCTATGCTGCGTGGACCTGAGGGGATTTGAACCCCTGGCCCCCTCGATGCGAACGAGGTGCGCTACCGGACTGCGCCACAGGCCCTTGCAACGAGTGAAACTTTAGCACCCCGATCGGCCTGCTCAAAAATCCGTTCCGCGCGCGAGGCGCAGGCGGCGCGGGCGGGCCGCGGGGCTACTCATTGGCGGCCCGGGGCCGCTCCCCGTCCTCGTACTGGTCGAACAGCGGCGTCCGTCCGCGCTCCCTGGCCCGCCGGGCCGACGCCGCCGCGGGGGTCCCCCCGCGCGGGCGTTTGCGAGCGTGGGGGAGGGCGTCGCCGTGCCCGGCGTCGTCCGCCTTCTCCTCCCCATCGGGCACCTCCCCCGCCGGCTCCGCGCCGTCGGCGCCGTCCTCCGGGTCGGGTGCGACGGAGCTCGACCGGGCCGAGCTCCAGGTGTCCGGCGCCCCCAGGTCCACGTCCGCCGTGGCCCGCGGCGCGACCGGTGCGGTCACGTACGTCGGCAGCGGCACCGGCACCGGCTCCCAGCTCTCGCCCTGGCCCGGCCGGCGCTGCCGCTCGCGCTGCTGGTCGACCCACTCGGCGTGGTCGGTCTGCTCGACGAGCGCGCGCCGGTCCGCCGCGAGCGCCGACAGGCCGGGGTCGGTCTCCGGCTCGGTGGCCTGGTCCGGTTCGCCGGCCTCCTCGTCCAGGGGCTCGGGGGACGCGTCGGACGGGTCGCAGGCGCGCCGGCGCGGCTGGCGCTCGCGCAGCCGCTGCGCCGCGGCCTCGGCCCGGCGGCGGTCCATCTGGTAGGTGAAGCGGCGGCGCTCCTGGGAACGCAGGTACGCGATGTACGCGCTGAGCATCACGGCGGGCACGCCGGGCGCCCAGAGGAACGCCAGCCCTCCGACCGCGGCGACGACCGCGCCGAGCGTGAAGGCGAGGAAGAGCACGGTGGTGGTGCGCCGGCGGCGCGCGAGCACCTTCGAGCGCTGGGCGCGCGCGGCGGCGGCCTGCGCCGCCTGCGCCGCCTGTCCGGACTGGGCGCGCCGGGCGGCCGGCACCCGCCCGCGCCGCTCGGGGTCCGGCTCGGGTTCGGGCCGCTCCGCGGCGGGCGGCGGTACGGGCACCTGCGTCTGCGGACGGGTCTGGGACACGGCGAAGGCCCGGACGTCCACCGTGTCGGTGACCGCGTCCGGGTCGACGGC
Organism: Streptomyces sp. NPDC052701; assembly: GCF_040678355.1. Lineage (NCBI taxonomy): Bacteria > Bacillati > Actinomycetota > Actinomycetes > Kitasatosporales > Streptomycetaceae > Streptomyces > Streptomyces sp. NPDC052701. The sequence goes on along the minus strand of NZ_JBFATO010000002.1, from coordinate 321,828 downwards.
GCCCGGCTCCCCCTCCTCGGCGGAGCGCGCCCGCAGGTCCCTGGCGTACCGGCGCTCCATGCCCGCGCGTCCGGACAGGAGCCGGATGGCGGTGCTGAAGCGTTCCGTCGGACGGGCCTCGTTCAGCTCGTCCTGCCTACGGAGCCACATCGGCACCAAGTAGGCGGCCCAGGCCCCGACAATGACTGCGTAGATGAGGCCGCTGCTGCTCACGCCTCACACGGTAGAGGGGTTTGCATGAGGCCATCTGCCAATTGAGCCGGTGTGTCGCACGATCCGGCTGATATTTCGAAATTTTTTTGCGACCGATGCGATCAGCAGCCCGCCGGACTCACGAATTCCCCGCCCGAGACGGCCGTCGGCCGATCAATTTCGAACATTTATTCAATTTCCGGGGCTGTGCGGGATTCCGGGGTTGTGCGGCTCCTTGTGGGAACGTGCCCGGTGCCAGCGCCTGAGCAGCCCTTCGGGCACCTCCTCCGCCGTGAGGGCGAAGACGAGGTGGTCGCGCCAGGCTCCGTCGATGTGGAGATAACGCGGCCTGAGGCCCTCCTCGCGGAATCCGAGTTTCTCCACGACGCGGCGGCTGGGCCCGTTCTCGGGGCGAATGCAGACCTCGATGCGGTGCAGTCCGACGGTGCGGAAACAGTGGTCGACGGCGAGCGCCACGGCCGTCGGCATCACCCCGCGGCCGGCCACCGCCTCGTCCACCCAGTAGCCGACGTGGCCCGAGCACATCGAGCCCCAGGTGATCCCGGCGACCGTCAACTGCCCGGCCAGCCGGCCCTGGTACTCGATGACGAACGGCAGCATCCGGCCCGCGTTCGCCTCGTGCCGCAGGTGGCGGACCATCTGGCGGTAGGTGGGCCGGTGGGCGGTCGGCCCGCCGGGCCCGGGCGGCGGGATGGTCGCCTCCCAGGGGCGCAGCCAGTCGCGGTTGCGCCGGTTGACCTCGCGCCAGGCCCGCTGGTCGCGCAGCTTTATCGGCCTCAGGCGGACGTCGCCGTCCACCAGCTCGACGGGCCAGGTCGGACCGTTCAGCTCGCACCCCCACTACTGGTGTCCGGTCTGGGGTGGTCACCACCGCGGATCTGGTCGACGGCGTGCGCCAGCAGGGGCTCCAGGACGGCCAGGCCGTCCCTGACACCGCCGGCCGAACCCGGCAGATTGACGATCAGCGTCCCTCCCGCCACTCCGGCCAGTCCCCGGGACAGGGCCGCGGTCGGCACCTTCTCCCGTCCGAACGCCCGGACGGCCTCCGCGATGCCCGGGATCTCCCGGTCGATCACCCGGCGGGTGGCCTCGGGGGTGCGGTCGGTGGGCGAGACGCCCGTGCCGCCCGTGGTGACGATCACGTCGTAGCCCGCCTCGACGCCGGCGCGCAGCGCGGCCTCCACGGGGTCGCCGTCGGGGACCACCTGCGGGCCGTCGACGGCGAACCCGAAGCCCCTGAGGCCGTCGGCGGTTAACGGGCCGCCCCTGTCCTGGTAGACACCGGCGGCGGCCCGGTTGGAGGCGGTGATCACCAGAGCCCTGTACGGGGCGGGCGGTGCCCCGCCGGCCGACGCGTCGAAAGTCATGCCCGGCTCCAGTCGCCCGATGTGCCGCCCGTCTTCTCCTCCACCCGCACGTCCGTGATGACCGCTCCCTTGTCGACCGCCTTGACCATGTCGATCACGGTGAGCGCGGCGACGGAGACCGCGGTGAGGGCCTCCATCTCGACGCCCGTGCGGTCCGTCGTCCGCACGGTGGCCCGGATCTCCACGGCGTCGTCCGCGACCGACAGGTCCAGTGTCACACCGGAGAGCGCCAACGGGTGGCACAGCGGGATCAGGTCGGGGGTGCGTTTGGCTCCCATGATGCCCGCGATCCGCGCGGTGGCCAGGGCGTCGCCCTTGGGGACGCCCTCGCCGCGCAGCAGCCCGACCACGCGCGGCGAGACCAGCACCCGCCCGCTGGCCCGGGCGGTGCGCGCGGTCACGTCCTTCTCCGACACGTCGACCATGCGGGCGGCGCCCGCGTCGTCGAGGTGCGTCAGCCGGTCCTGGGCGGGTCGGTCCTGGGTGGGTCGGTCCTGCGTGCTCATGCTCGTGTGGCGCTCCCGGTCCGGGCCCGTCGCGGTGCGGCGCACGGGCCTGCTGTGCGCGACACGGTACCGCCAACCCGCAGCCGTCAGCCGAGCAGGACCACCTCGACCTCGGTGCCGGGCTCCACGGACTCGACGTCCTCGGGGACGACGATCAGCGCGTCGGCGTGCGCGAGGGCGGCGACCAGGTGGGAGCCGGCGCCGCCGACCGGGCGCACCGCGCCGTCGGCGTAGGTCCCGCGCAGGAACTGGCGGCGGCCCTTCGGCGAGGTCAGCGCCTCGTCGGCGGTCAGGGTGGCCCGGGTCCGCGGCCGGTGGACGTCCCGCAGGCCCATGAGGGTGCGGATCGCGGGACGGACGAACAGCTCGAAGGAGACGTACGAGGAGACGGGGTTGCCGGGGAGGGCCAGCAGGGGCGTGTGGTCGGGGCCGACGGATCCGAAGCCCTGGGGCTTGCCGGGCTGCATGGCGAGCCTGCGGAACTCCACGCCGCCGCCCGGCCCGTCCTCGTCGCCGACGCGCGCGAGGGCCTCCTTGACGACGTCGTACGCCCCCACGCTCACCCCGCCGGTGGTGACCAGCAGGTCGGCGCGGACGAGCTGGTCCTCGATGGTGGAGCGCAGGGTCTCGGCGTCGTCGGCGACGGCGCCCACCCGGTAGGCGAGGGCGCCGGCGTCGCGGGCGGCGGCGGTGAGGGCGAAGCTGTTGGAGTCGTAGATCTGGCCGGTGCCCAGCTCCTCGCCGGGCGGGACGAGTTCGCTGCCGGTGGAGAGCACGACCACGCGCGGGCGCGGGCGCACGCGGACCGTGCCGCGGCCGATCGCGGCCAGCAGGGCGATCTGCGGCGGGCCGAGGACGGTGCCCGCCCGCAGGGCGCGGTCACCGGCCCGCACGTCGCTGCCCTCGGCGCGCACGTGCGCGCGTGCCCCGGCCGGGCGGTACACGCGCACCTGTCCTTCGGCGCCCTCGGGGGCGAGGCTGCGGGCGCGCATCCCGCTCACCGGGCCCTCGCCGAGGCCGCCGTCGGTCCACTCGACGGGCACGACGGTCTCGGCGCCGGGCGGCAGCGGCGCGCCGGTCATGATGCGGGCGGCCTGGCCGGGGCCCACCCGGAGCGGCTCGGCCCGGCCCGCAGCGACGTCCCCGACGACCTCCAGGACCGCCGGGAACTCCTCGCTCGCGCCCGCCACGTCCGCGACCCGCACCGCGTACCCGTCCATGGAGCTGTTGTCGAACGGCGGCAGGGAGACCGGCACCGTGACGTCCTCGACCAGGACGCAGCCCTGGGCGTCGAGGAGGTTCAGCTCCAGGGGTTCGAGGGGGCGGACGGTCGTGAGGACGTCCTCCAGGTGCTCGTCCACCGACCAGAGGTGGTCCGGTCCTGCGGTGCGGGGCGCGGCGCTGCTCAAAGTTGCTGCATCTCCTCGGTGACGTAACGGCGGAGCCAGGTCCTGAAGTCCGGTCCCAGATCCTCACGTTCGCACGCGAGCCTGACAATGGCACGCAGGTAGTCGCCCCGGTCGCCGGTGTCGTAGCGGCGGCCCTTGAAGACGACGCCGTGCACCGGGCCGCCGATGCCCTCGTCGGCCGCGAGCTGCTGGAGGGCGTCGGTGAGCTGGATCTCGCCGCCGCGGCCCGGCTCGGTCCGCCGCAGTATGCCGAAGACGTGCGGGTCGAGGACGTAGCGGCCGATGATCGCGTAGTTGGAGGGGGCCTCGGCCGGTTCGGGCTTCTCGACCAGTCCGCTGACCTTGACGACGTCGCTGTCCTCGGTGGTCTCCACCGCGGCGCACCCGTAGAGGTGGATCTGCTCGGGGGCGACCTCCATGAGCGCGACGACGCTGCCGCCGCGCTGCTCCTGGACCTCCACCATCCGCTTGAGCAGCGGGTCGCGCGGGTCGATCAGGTCGTCGCCGAGCAGGACCGCGAAGGGCTCGTCGCCGACGTGCGGGGCGGCGCACAGGACGGCGTGGCCGAGGCCCTTGGGGTCGCCCTGGCGGACGTAGTGCATGGTGGCGAGGTCACTGGACTCCTGGACCTTGGCCAGGCGTTCGGCGTCGCCCTTCTTCTCCAGAGCCGACTCGAGCTCGTAGTTGCGGTCGAAGTGGTCCTCCAGCGGGCGCTTGTTGCGGCCCGTGACCATGAGGACGTCGTCGAGGCCGGCGGCCACGGCCTCCTCGACCACGTACTGGATCGCCGGCTTGTCCACGACCGGCAGCATCTCCTTGGGAGTGGCTTTGGTGGCCGGCAGGAACCGGGTGCCGAGGCCTGCTGCGGGAATGACAGCCTTGCTGATCCGAGGGTGTGACTGAGTCATGCCCGACACCTTATCCGGTGCCTTTGCAGGGAATCTGAGGCTCCGATTACTTGGCTCTCATATGAGCGGATTGAAACGGTACGGGAACGACCTTGGGACACGACGGACGCGCGGACGACCCTGACAAGCGGACGTTGCGGCGGGAGATCCTCGCGGTGAGGAACAGGTTGACGGCCGGTGACGTGCGCGAGACCGCGGCCGCGCTGGCCGACAGGGCACTCGGCCTGCCCGAGTTGGCGCGGGCGCGCACGGTGGCGGCGTACGTCTCGGTGGGGAGCGAGCCCGGCACGCTCGCGCTGCTGGACGCGCTGCGCGCGCGGGGCGTACGCGTCCTGCTGCCGGTGCTGCTGCCCGACAACGACCTGGACTGGGGCGCGTACGAGGGAGAGGGCTCCCTCGTACGCGTCCGGCACGGCGGGCGGATGGCCCTCCTCGAGCCGGCCGGCGCGCGCCTGGGACCGGACGCCGTGACGGCCGCCGACGTCGTGCTGCTGCCGGGCCTGGCGGTCGACGCGCGCGGGATGCGGCTGGGGCGGGGCGGGGGGTCCTACGACCGGGTGCTCGCGCGGCTGGAGCGGGCGGGCGCGGATCCCGTCCTGGTGGTGCTGCTGTACGACACCGAGGTCGTCCGGCGCGTCCCCGGGGAGGCGCACGACCGGCCGGTGCACGCGGTGGTGACCCCGTCGGGGGTGCGGCGCCTGCGCTGAGGCCGGGCCGGACGCGGAACGGGCCTCCACGCGTGCGTGGAGGCCCGTTCCGCGTCAGCGGGTCACGGCCGGGTCACGGCCTGAGCACCAGGGTGTCGCTCGTGCTCTCGTCGACCGCCCGGTCGGAGAACGCCCACGGCAGCAGCTCGCCGTCGGCCCACTTGTCCGTCTGGTCGACGTAGTGGGCGCTGTAGGCGTGCCCGGAGGCGCCGGCGAGGTTGATCCAGCGCGACTTGTCGAGGTCGCCGAGGTTGACCACCATCCGCATCGACGGCACCCACACCACGCCGTAGCCGCCGGCGGCGTTCCAGCCGGTGGCGTTGACCGCGGCCTCGCCGCCGCTGAGCTTCCAGGGGCCGCGGTTGAGGACGTACTTCAGGATGCCGGGGCCCTCGGTGCCCAGGGTCTGGTTCTTCAGGAACAGGCGGTGCAGCCGGCCCCAGCTCCAGGAGTCGATGTCCTTGCCGAGCTTGGCGGTCAGCTCCCAGCGGGCGTCGATCATGGCGCGCTTGAACAGGCTGTCGCGGTCGTGCGCCGGAGGCCGGGTGCCGGCCTTGGGCGTCCTCCACCAGTCGCTGTCCTCGTCGTCCATGAGGCGGCGGACCACCTCGAACCAGCGGTCGCCGCCGTCCGGCTGCGCCTGGGCGGCGTCGCGCAGACCGCACTCGCGCACCTTGTCGGCCTCGTCGGCGGGCCCGGTGGTGCTGACCGGGTCGACCCACAGGCACTGGCCCTTGACCCGCAGCTCCTTGGGCAGCTTGTTGCCGAAGGCGAGCCTGAGGATGTTGCGCCACACGGAGTTGAAGTAGGCGGCGGCCGCGGAGTCGGCGTCCTGGGTGTAGTCCCAGCCCTCCAGCAGCTTCTGCGCCTCCCGTACGTCCCTGTCCTCCGGGTCGATCTTCAGCAGCTGGGGCACCAGCAGCTTGGCGATCTCGCTGCTGTTGTCGAGCTGCATCTGGCGCATGTCGTCGGTGGAGATCTTGCCGCCGTCCTTGATCTTCGACTGGATCAGGTCGGTGATGCGCTGGCTGCGGGTGCCGTAGCCCCAGTCCGTGGTGAGCGTGTGGGGGTAGTCCTCGCCGACCACGGCCTGGTTGGCGGTGACGATGTAGCCGCGCTCCGGGTCGTACTCGTAGGGCAGCTCGTCCTGCTCGATGTATCCGGTCCAGCGGTACCGCGGGTCCCAGCCCGGCGCCGGGACGGAGCCGTCGTGGCCCTCGGCGCGCGTGGGGATCCGGCCGGGCAGCGTGTAGCCGATGTGGTTCTCGGTGTCGGCGTAGACCAGGTTCTGCGAGGGCACCTCGAACAGCGCGGCCGCCTTGCGGAAGTCGGTGAAGTCCTTCGCCCTGTTCATGGCGAAGACGGCCTCCATGGTGGTGCCCGGCTGCAGGCCGGTCCAGCGCAGGGCCACGCCGTAGCCGTCGCCGCGGTCGGGGGCGGCGGTGTCGACGGTGGCCTTCCTGCCGACCCGCACGAGGTCGTCGGAGCGGTCGGAGAGCAGGGGCCCGTTGTTGGTCTCCCGGACGACGATCTTCTCCGGGGCGCCGCCGGCGACCTTGATGGTCTCCTCGCGCGTGGTGAAGGGCTTGACCTTGCCGTCGTACAGGTAGCCCTCGCCGGTGATCTTCTCCAGGTACAGGTCGGTGACGTCGACGCCGGAGTTGGTCATGCCCCAGGAAATGTCCTGGTTGTGGCCGATTATCACTCCGGGCATGCCCGCGAAGGTGTAGCCGGACACGTCGTAGCGGCACTTGGCGGAGACGCTGCGGCAGTGCAGGCCCATCTGGTACCAGACGGACGGCAGCGAGGCCGACAGGTGCGGGTCGTTGGCCAGCAGGGGCTTGCCGGTGATGGTGTGCTCACCGCCGACCACCCAGGAGTTGGAGCCGATGCCGTTGCCGTTGACGCCGACGGCGGCGGGCAGGTCGTCCAGTTCCTTGTACAGGCCCGCCAGCTGGCTCTGCAGGGCCGAGCCGCCCGAGCCCGCCGAGGTGCCGGAGCCCGCCGTGCCGCCCGCCGTACCCGCCGTGCCGCCCGTACCGGCGGACGTGCCGCCCGCCGAGGTGCCGGGGGTGCCGGCGGACGTGCCGCCCGTACCGGTGCCGGTGCCGGTGCCCGCGGCGGAGCCGGCCGCCCCGCTCGCCCCGGCACCGCCGTCGAACGTCTGCGTGAGCTCGTCGTACTGGCCCTCCTGGACGATCGCCTTGTTGCGGCTGTACGGGTACTCCGGGTACAGGTCGGCGATCTGCTCGGGGCCGAGGCGGCTGGTCAGCAGGGCGCGGTCGATCTCGTCCTGCATGTTGCCGCGCAGGTCCCAGGCCATCGCCTTCAGCCAGGCGAGCGAGTCGACCGGGGTCCACTTGCGCGGCTTGTAGTCGTTGGTGAACCCGAGGGCCGCGTACTCCAGGGAGATGTCCTCGCCCTCCCGGCCCGCCAGGTAGGCGTTGACGCCCTCGGTGTAGGCCTGGAGGTGCTTCTTGGCGGAGGCCGACAGCTTGGTGTCGTACTCCCGCTTCGCGATCCGGTCCCAGCCCAGGGTCCGCAGGAACTCGTCGTTGTCCACCTGGCTCCTGCCGAACATCTCCGACAGGCGTCCGGCGGTCATGTGGCGGCGCACGTCCATCTCGTAGAACCGGTCCTGCGCCTGGACGTAGCCCTGCGCCATGAACAGGTCCTCGTCGGAGGAGGCGTAGATCTGCGGGATCCCGTGGCCGTCGCGTTTGACGTCGACGGGTCCCGACAGGCCCTCGAGCGTGATCGATCCCTTGGTCTGCGGGAAGGAGGCCCGAACGGTGCTGACGGACCAGTAGGCCCCGTAGGCGACGCCGCCGATGAGGGCCAGCACCAGTACGAACACGATCAGACGGGCTTTGCGCCCCTTCTTCCTGCCGGACTTGCCGGGCTGCTGACCCGTGGAGGCGGTGGTGTTGGGGGGCATCGCTGTCCTTGCTGTCCTAACGCGAGCGGCAGGTTCGGCTGTGCTTTTAACTGAGCGCTGGAGCAACGATAGGCGCAGGGCCCGGCGGCACTTGACGCGGAGTGGGGAACCGGCGCGCACGAGCGTTCGATCTCACCCCTCGCAGGGTCAAGAAATCGTCAAGAGTTAGGTAAGGTAACGAAGTAGTTTGCCGTGAAACGCGACCGCTTCGTCTGCGATGTCCGTGATACGTGAGCCCCCGCGCGTGCGGGAGCCAGGGAAGGAAACGGCCCCTGACTGTCCACCATCTCAACCAGCTCCTGTTCGTCTGCTCGCTCGTCCTGCTCGTCGCCGTCGCAGCGGTCCGGATCTCCTCGCGCAGCGGACTCCCCAGCCTGCTCGTCTACCTGGGCATCGGGATGCTCATGGGCCAGGACGGCATCGGCGGCATCCACTTCGACAACGCCGAGCTGACCCAGGTCATCGGCTACGCGGCCCTGGTCGTGATCCTGGCCGAGGGCGGTCTGGGCACGCAGTGGAAGGAGATCAGGCCCGCCCTGCCGGCCGCCTCCGCGCTGGCGCTGGCCGGGGTCGCGGTGAGCGTCGGGATCACGGCGACGGCCGCGCACCACCTGATCGGGCTGGAGTGGCGTCAGGCGCTCATCATCGGCGCGGTGGTGTCCTCGACCGACGCGGCCGCCGTCTTCTCGGTGCTGCGCAGGATCCCCCTGCCCGCGCGCGTGACGGGCTCGCTGGAGGCCGAGTCCGGCTTCAACGACGCGCCCGTGGTCATCCTGGTCGTCTCCTTCTCCACGGCCGGCCCGGTCGAGCACTGGTACGTCCTGCTCGGCGAGATCCTGCTGGAGCTGGCCATCGGCGCCGTCATCGGCCTGGCCGTGGGCTGGCTGGGCTCCTGGGGCCTGAGGCACGTGGCGCTGCCCGCCTCCGGCCTCTACCCGATCGCCGTCATGGCGATCGCCGTCGCCGCCTACGCGGCGGGCGCCCTGGTCCACGGCAGCGGCTTCCTCGCCATCTACCTCGCCTCCATGGTGATGGGCAACGCCAGGCTGCCGCACTGGCCGGCCACGCGCGGGTTCGCCGAGGGGCTCGGCTGGATCGCCCAGATCGGCATGTTCGTCCTGCTCGGCCTGCTCGTCACCCCGCACGAGCTCGGCGACGACATCGCGCCCGCACTGCTCGTCGGGCTGGTGCTGACCATGGTGGCGCGCCCGCTGAGCGTCGTGCTGTGCCTGACGCCGTTCCGGGTGCCCTGGCAGGAGCAGGCCCTGATGTCCTGGGCCGGGCTGCGCGGGGCCGTGCCCATCATCCTGGCGACCATCCCCATGGTGGAGGGCGTCGAGGGCAGCCGCCGGATCTTCAACATCGTCTTCGTCCTGGTCGTCGTCTACACCCTGGTCCAGGGCCCCACGCTGCCCTGGCTGGCCCGCAGGCTGCACCTCGGGGACGGGTCGCAGGCCGCCGACCTCGGCATCGAGTCGGCGCCCCTGGAACGGCTGCGCGGGCACCTGCTGTCCGTGGCGATCCCCAAGGGGTCCAGGATGCACGGCGTCGAGGTCAACGAGCTGCGGCTGCCGCCCGGGGCCGCCGTCACCCTCGTCGTGCGCGCGGGGGAGTCGTTCGTGCCGCTGCCCTCGACGGTGCTGCAACGCGGGGACGAACTGCTGGTGGTCGCCACCGACCCGGTCCGGGACGCGGCCGAACGACGGCTGCGCGCGGTCGGCCGCGGCGGCAAGCTGGCCGGGTGGCTGGGCGTCAACGGGACGCGGGAGTAATCGCAGGCGAAGGCGTGGGCGGTGCCCGGTTTCACAGGTGCGCCGCACCCGGTCCCTGTAAGATGCAGGCGTCACCCAGATCGAACCAACTCTGCCTGATGCAGAGCTGGCGCGACCGTATGGCGGCCGGGACGCCCCTCCTCGACACAGCGGGCGCCGGTATCTACCGCAGTCCGCGCAAGAGGACAGCTCTCGGCGCTCCCGTGACGTGAACGGGCCGCGCTACCAGGCGGCAGAAAGGCACGGGCCGTGGCATCCACGGTCACCTCGTCGAAGGATTCGGCGGCGCCCTCCCGCCCGGGATACGGACAGCTGCTGCGCACCCGCGGCGCCTGGACGTTCCTGCTCCCCGGCTTCGCGGCGCGCCAGCCGTTCGCGATGCTCACCCTGTCCATCGTGCTGCTCGTGCAGCACACCACCGGCTCGTACGGCGCGGCCGGCGCCGCCGCGGCCGCCACCGGCGTCTCCATGGCGCTGTTCGCGCCCTACAGCGGCCGTCTCGCCGACCGCTACGGGCAGCGCGCCGTGCTGGTCCCCGGCGTCCTGCTGCACGCCCTGTCGGCGCTGGCCCTGACGGCCCTGGCACTGGCGCACGCACCCCTGTGGGCCCTGTTCGCGGCGGCCGTGCCCACGGGCGCCTCGGTGCCGCAGATCGGCCCCATGGTGCGGGCCCGCTGGGGCGTGAAGCTCAAGGACTCCCCCCTGATGACCACGGCGGCGGCCTTCGAGTCCGTCACGGACGAGCTGACCTTCGTCGTCGGCCCGCTGCTGGCCACCGCCCTGTGCACGGCCGTGCACCCGGCCGGCGGCCTGGTCGCGGAGGCGTCCCTGACGCTGCTCGGCGGGCTGCTCTTCGCCGCGCAGAAGGGCACCCAGCCGCCGGTCTCCGCCGCCGGGCACGCGCGCGGAGAGCGGGTCTCCGCCCTGCGCGTCCCCGGAGTGCGCGTGCTGATCGTGGCGTTCCTGGGCATCGGCTCCGTCTTCGGCGGCATGCAGGTCTCGCTGGCCGCGTTCACCGAGTCGATCGGCGAACCCGGCCTGAACGGCGTCCTGTACGGCGTCTTCGCCGCGGGCAACATGCTCTCCGGCATCGTCTGCGGCGCCGTCGCCTGGAAGGCGGCCCCGCAGCGGCGCCTGGTCGTCGCCTACGCCGCTCTCGCGCTGGCCGCCTGCGGCCTGTGGGCCGCGCACTCGGTGCCCGTCCTGGCCGGGCTCGGCCTGCTGGTCGGCATGTGCATCGCGCCCGCCCTGATCACCGGCTACACCCTGGTCGAGGGCCTGGTTCCGGCCGGTGCCCGCACCGAGGCCTTCACCTGGCTGACCGGCGCGGTGGCGCTCGGCCAGGCGGCCGCCGTCACGGTCGCCGGCCGGCTGGAGGACGTCCAGGGCGGTGCCGGGTTCCTGGTCCCGATGGGCGGCACGCTGCTCGCCCTGGTCACCCTGCTGGCGCTGCGGTCGCGGCTGGTGACGCCCCCCGGCGGCCGTGCCGTCGCGCGTGGCGTGGGTCACCGCGCGCCGGTGGCAGTGGACTGAACGCAAGGAATAGGTCACTATGGTTCGTCGTTAGCACTCATTGAGTGAGAGTGCCAGGAGGAAGACAGTGCCGACCTATCAGTACCAGTGCACCGAGTGCGGCGAGGGCCTCGAGGCGGTGCAGAAGTTCACCGACGACGCCCTCACGGAGTGCCCGAGCTGCAAGGGCCGCCTGAAGAAGGTGTTCTCGGCGGTCGGCATCGTCTTCAAGGGCTCCGGCTTCTACCGCAACGACAGCCGCGGCTCCTCGTCGAGCAGCTCGCCGGCGTCGAAGTCGTCGAGCTCGTCGTCCTCGGACTCCGGCTCCTCGTCGAGCTCGTCCTCGTCGTCGAGCTCGTCCTCGTCGAGTTCGGCGTCGAGCTCCAGCAGCACCGCCGCGTAGGCGGACCCCGCCGGACCTCTCACGAGACCCTGTCGTCGTCCGACGACGGGGTCTTCGGCGTCCGCGGATGCGGTTAGGGTGCGGGCATGGCGAACAAGGCGAACGCCGAGATCGGCGTGATCGGCGGCTCCGGTTTCTACTCCTTCCTCGACGACGTGACCGAGGTGACGGTGGACACCCCGTACGGGCCGCCCAGCGACTCCCTCTTCCTCGGCGAGGTCGCCGGCCGGCGCGTCGCCTTCCTGCCCCGGCACGGCCGCGGCCACCACCTGCCGCCGCACCGCATCAACTACCGGGCCAACCTCTGGGCGCTCCGCTCGGTCGGCGTGCGCCAGGTCCTCGGGCCGTGCGCGGTGGGCGGCCTGCGCCCCGAGTACGGTCCCGGCACGCTCCTGGTGCCGGACCAGCTCGTCGACCGCACGAAGTCCCGGGCGAACACCTACTTCGACGGGCTTCCGCTGCCGGACGGCACCGTGCCGAACGTCGTGCACGTGTCGCTGGCCGATCCCTACTGCCCCACCGGGCGGGCCGCCGCGCTCAAGGCGGCGCGCGGACGCGACTGGGAGCCGGTCGACGGCGGCACGCTGGTCGTCGTCGAGGGGCCGCGCTTCTCGACCCGTGCCGAATCGTTGTGGCACCAGGCGCAGGGCTGGTCGGTGGTGGGCATGACCGGACACCCCGAGGCCGCGCTCGCCCGGGAGCTCGAGCTCTGCTACACCTCGCTGACCCTGGTCACCGACCTCGACGCCGGCGCCGAGACCGGCGAGGGCGTCTCGCACGAGGAGGTGCTGCGGGTGTTCGCGGCCAACGTGGACCGGCTGCGGGGCGTGCTGTTCGACGCGGTGGCCGCGCTGCCCGCGACCGGGGAGCGCGACTGCCTGTGCGCGGCGGCGCTGGGCGGGATGGACCCCGGGTTCGCGCTGCCGTAGTTCCGTTGCGCCGGGGGCGTCTTTTCAGGGGCGTGGCCGGGGTGGCGTGATCGGGGTTGCGTGATCGGGGTTGCGTGATCGGGGTTGCGTGGCCGTGGTCGTGTTGCTGTGGTGGCGGGCCGTGGTCGCGTCGCCGTGGTGGCGGGGTGTGGTCGCGTCGCGGGAGCGGATCGTCACCTTCGGGTGAGGAGGTTTTCCCCAACCGGCCAGTGGGTCCACAGGCCGCGGCGGGCGGTGGCGGAAAGCCTCATCGTGGGGGGCGCAAGCCGATCCCTCGCCGCAGGTGGTGGTTCCCGTGTCGCCCGTGCCCCCTTCGTCCTTCTCCCTCGCCTCGCCCCACCCGCCGGGTCCTTCGCCCCACCCGCCGGGTTCTTCGTCACACCCGCCGGGCTCCCCGCCTCATCCGCCGGGCGCGGACGTTCCCCCCACCCGTGGGGTGCCCGACTTCGCCGCCGTGCGGGTACGCGGCGGTCGGCACGGCGCGAGCCGGCTCGCACGCCACCGGAGGCGGGCCGTCGCGGCCGGGCTCGCCGTCACGGCCGCCGCGCTCGTGGCGGCGGGGCCCCGGGACGCCGACCGGGCCCGCAGGCATCCGCACCCCCCGCCCCCCGGCGCCACGTCGTCGGCCGCCCCGGCGGACCACCCCGTGCGCACGCGCCGTGCGGCGAGGACGGTGACGGCGCCGGTGCGGATCGCCGACGCGGCCGCGGTCCGGCTGCTGCGCCCCGGCGACCGGGTCGACGTCATCGCCGCCGAGGAGGCGGTGACGGGGGGCACGGCCCGTGTCGTCGCGCGCGGGGCACGGGTGACGAGGGTGCCGGAGCCCCTGGGAGACGCTTCCGGGAGCGGAGCACTGGTCGTGCTCTCGGTGCCGCGCTCCACCGCGGCGGACCTGGCCGGCGCGAGCACCACGGCACGGCTGGCGGTGACGTTGTGGTGAGCCGGGTGCCGCCCCGCCGCTCCGCCGGGTCCTTCCTTCGCGGGCCCCGGCCCTTCGCCTGCCCCGATGGGCCAGGCCGGCCCGGCGCTGACGTAAGTTGCGGAGCGTTTTGTTCCACGACCTGTGTGCGCGAGGAGAGGCCCCGAGGTGAGCGAGAAGAACGAACCGGGCGTCTGGCAGGGCTTCAAGACCTTCCTGATGCGCGGGAACGTCGTCGACCTGGCGGTGGCGGTGGTGATCGGCGCCGCCTTCACCAACATCGTGAACTCGGTGGTGAAGGGCGTCATCAACCCGCTGGTCGGAGCGTTCGGCACCAAGAGCCTCGACAACTACCGCTCGTGTCTGAAGGACCCCTGCGAGGTGGCCGCGGACGGCACGGTGACGAGCGGTATCCCGATCATGTGGGGCTCCGTCCTCGGCGCCACCCTCAGCTTCGTGATCACCGCGGCGGTCGTCTACTTCCTGATGGTGCTGCCCATGTCGAAGTACCTCGCCCGGCAGGAGGCCCGCAGGAGGGCGCGGGAGGGCGCGAAGGAGACCGTCGAGGTGAGCGAGCTGGAGGTGCTCAAGGAGATCCGGGACGCCCTGGTCGCCCGGCGCGGCCCGGACCACGACCGGCCGTAGCGGCGGCGGGCCGTCCGGCTCACAGGTGGTGGGGCGGCTTCTCGTCCAGGAAGCGCTTCAGGTCGAAGGCGCCGGCGCCGTCCGTGTGCTCGCCCCACCCGCGGTCGGTGTCGTCCGAGGACTGCTGGTCCAGCGGGTCGTCGAAGACCAGGGCGGGCTTCGGCTCGCGCGGCTCGGGGTCGGGGGCGGTGCTCATGCGTCCAGGGTAAGGCCCCGCCGACGGCCCCCGGCCCGCCGGCGACCGCCCCGCCCCCGCGGCGAGCGGCCCACCGTGCCGGCGCCTGGACCACACTGGCGCCATGACAGTTGACGCTCTGACGGATGTCGCCGGCGTGCGGGTGGGACACGCGACACACACCGGCGGCGGCCGGCTCACCGGCACGACGGTCGTGCTCGCCCCGGAGGGCGGGGCCGTCGCCGCCGTGGACGTGCGCGGCGGCGGGCCCGGCACCAAGGAGACCGACGCCCTCGACCCGCGCAACCTCGTGCAGAAGGTCGAGGCGATCGTGCTGACCGGCGGCAGCGCCTACGGGCTCGACGCGGCGTCCGGGGTGATGGCCTGGCTGGAGGAGCGGGGGCGCGGGGTGCGCGTCGGGGCGGATCCGGCACACGTCGTGCCGGTGGTGCCCGCCGCCTGCGTCTTCGACCTGGGCCGCGGCGGCGACTTCCGGGCCCGCCCGGACGCGGCCACCGGACGGAGCGCGGTCGAGGCGGCCGCGGCGAGCGGCCCCGGGGCGCCGGTCCCCCAGGGGTGCGTGGGCGCCGGTACGGGAGCCGTGGCCGGGGCCCTGAAGGGCGGGGTCGGCAGCGCGAGCGCCGTCCTCGACTCGGGGATCACGGTGGCCGCGCTGGTGGTGGCCAACGCCGCGGGATCGGTGGTGGACCCGGAGACGGGCGTGCTGTACGGGGAGTTGTTCCAGGGGCGGGTGCGCCGTCCGGAGGCGCACGTCCACGAGGCCGCGCGCCGGCGTCTCGCCGAGGCCGCCGCGCGGAACGCGCCGCCTCCGCTCAACACCACGCTCGCGGTGGTCGCCACCGACGCGGACCTGTCGAAGGCACAGGCGCGGAAGGTGGCCGGCACGGCGCACGACGGCATCGCGCGGGCCGTGCGGCCGGTGCACCTCCTCAACGACGGGGACACCGTCTTCGCGCTGGCGACCGGGCAGCGCCCGCTCGCCGCCGACAGCCCCCTCGCCCTCAACGAGATCCTCGCGGCCGGGGCGGACCTGGTGACCCGCGCAATCGTCCGCGCGGTGCGCGCCGCCGAGCCGGTGGACGGGCCGGGCGGAGCGTGGCCGTCGTACGAGGAGCTGTACGGAAGCCCCTGACGAGGATTGTCCTGATCCTGTCACGCGATGCCGCCCACGGCCGCCGGCGGACCACCGCCCCGTTCGGCCGACTGCTGTTTGAGCAGGAGTTTTTGAGGAATCCTCGGGTCGTACGGGAATGTTCCGCGTGGCCCGGGCGTTATCCATGCGGACATTTTCTCGGTTCCCGGACACGATGTCCGACCGAGGGGCTACGGTATGCACCCACTAGGTGACATGCAGCAACGCCGGGAGAAACCTTGAGCGTTCCGTACGAGACGGCAGCGTACGAACCCCACGACTCGCCCGAGTCTCCGGAGGAGCACCTCGCGCGACTCCTTGGCCGTGCCCTGAACTCCTTCGAACTGCCCGACGAGACGATAAGGCGGCTGGACTGCGCGCTGGCGTACGACAGCTCGCTGCACTCGGCGCACCACAGCGCGGGCCTGCACCGGGAGACGTACCGGCACACCTGGCTGCTCGCCGACGGCTCGGCGCTCACCCTGTGGGAGCTGGTCCACAACACCGCGCCGGGCAGCGAGCCGCAGCACGAGGTGTACACCGACGAGGAGGAGCTGCGCGCCGCCACGGGCCAGCTGCCGCTGCCGCCGGACGCGCCCGACTTCGAACTGCCGGTGACGGTGCAGCTGTCGCCGGTCCTCGTGCCGCGCCACGCCTACCTCCCCGACGACTCGGCGGACCACGCCCGCCGGTTACTGCGCCGGGCGGAGAACCCCGACCGGCCGGGCGCCGACACGGCCGCGCTGCTGACCACGGCGTTCGCGCACCAGATCACCCAGGCCTTCGGCCGCCCGAGCCGCGCGGGGCGGGCCGGGGTGAGCTTCTCGCTCTACGAGCACGCGTTCCTGCTGCGCGACGGCAAGGAGGTCTCCCTCTGGGAGGTCGAGCACACCGCCACACCCGACGGGCGGCACATGTGCGAGGTGTACCTCACCGAGGACGCGGCCCGGGAGGCGATGGAGCGGCGGGCGGCGCAGGTGTCCTGAGCGCCGTCGCGCGGCACCGGGTGTCCTGAGCGCCGCCGGGCGGGGCTCCGTTCCCGGCCGGCCGCCGGGGATGACCCGACCGGGCGAAGCGCGGTGCCCGGTCCGCCGCGCGGCTCAGTCGCTCTCGCCGAGCCGCCGTACCAGGCCCGCGAAGGCGGCCCGTTCCGCCGGGGTCAGTTCGACCGCCTCCAGGTCGGGGCCCGTCCGCCGCTGCTCCGGGAGGGCGTCGAGGCGGGGCGCGGTGGGCCAGGAGGCCTCGGCCCGGCCGCGGCGCAGGACGCGCACCAGGCCGACCGCCCAGGCGCCGGCAGCCAGGGTCAGCAGGGCCGTGCCCGTCAGTCGCAGGATCGAGTCGCGCTCAGACATGGCCCCAGTACACAGCACGGTCCGGGACTTGTGCCCCGGACCGTGCTGATCGTGACCCATCTCGCAAATGGCGTGAACACCTCACAGAGGGACCAAAGGGACCGGGAGGCGCCTCACTCCGGCCGGGTGCTCACGCCGCCACCGGCTGCTTCGCCTCCGCCGCAGCCGCCGTTCCCGCGCCGGACTCCTCGGCCGCGGTGTCCGGCCGGGTCCCGCGCATGCCCTTCAGGACGATGACCAGACCCGCCGTGACCGCCGTGCCGGCCGCGATGGCCAGCAGGTAGAGGAACGGCCTGCCGATCAGGAAGGTGACCCAGACGCCGCCGTGCGGGGCGCGCAGGGTCGAGCCGAACGCCATGGTCAGGGCGCCGGTGACCGCGCCGCCCGCCATGGAGGCGGGGATGACCCGCAGGGGGTCGGCGGCGGCGAACGGGATCGCGCCCTCGGAGATGAAGGACGCGCCGAGCACCCAGGCCGCCTTGCCGTTCTCGCGCTCGGCGGGGGTGAACAGCTTCCTGCGCACCGTGGTGGCCAGGGCCATGCCCAGCGGGGGGACCATGCCGGCGGCCATCACCGCGGCCATGATCTTCATCGCCGAGTCGCCGGGGTCGGCGACCGAGATGCCGGCCGTGGCGAAGGTGTAGGCGACCTTGTTGACCGGGCCGCCGAGGTCGAAGCACATCATCAGGCCGAGCAGCACTCCGAGCAGGACGGCGTTGGTGCCCGACAGGCCGCCGAGCCAGTCGGTCAGGCCCTTCTGCACCTCGGAGATCGGCTTGCCGACGACGACGAACATCAGGAACCCGACGACCGCCGAGGACACCAGCGGGATCACCACCACCGGCATGATGCCGCGCAGCACCGGCGGGACGGGGATCCGCTGGATCGCGAGGACCACGCCGCCGGCGATCAGGCCGGCCACCAGACCGCCGAGGAAGCCCGCGCCGATCGACACGGAGAGGGCGCCGCCGACGAAGCCGGGCACCAGACCGGGCCGGTCGGCCATGCCGTAGGCGATGTATCCGGCGAGGACGGGGACGAGGAAGCCGAAGGCCGCCGCGCCGATCTGGAACAGCAGCGCGCCCCAGCTGTCGGCCTGGCCCCAGTCGAAGTGCTCGGTGACCGGCTTGGCCTCGTTGATCCGGTAGCCGCCGATCGCGAAGCCGAGGGCGATCAGCAGACCGCCCGCCGCGACGAACGGGACCATGTAGCTCACGCCGGACATCAGCCACTTGCGCAGCTTGGTGCCGTAGCCCTCGCCGGGCCCGCCCGCCCGCTCGACGGGGGTGGCGCCGGGCCCGGCCGCGGCCGTGACCTCGCCCCGCGCGGCCTTGGCGCGGACCTCGGCGATCAGTTCGGCGGGCCGGTTGACGGCCGCCTTCACCCCGGTGTCCACGGTGGGCTTCCCGGCGAAACGGTCCTTCTCCCGTACGGCGACGTCGTGCGCGAGGATCACGCCGTCCGCCGCCGCGATCACGGCCGGGTCGAGCCGGGTGAAGCCGGCCGAGCCCTGCGTCTCGACGACGATCTCGACGCCCGCCTCGCGGCCGGCGTTCTCCAGCGACTCGGCCGCCATGTAGGTGTGGGCGATGCCGGTCGGGCAGGAGGTCACGGCGACGATGCGGAACGGGCGCTCGGTCTCCGGCGCCCGCGCGGGGGCCGTGGCGCCGGCGGAAGAGGCCGCTTCCGCCGGCGCCACGGGGTCCTCGGAACCCGCCGGTGCGGGCCGGTCACCGGCCTGCGCGGGATCGTCCCCGGTCCCTGCCGGTCCGTTTCCGGGCGGCGCGGGGCGGTCTCCCCGGATCAGGGCCGCCGCGGACGCCGCGTCCGCCGCCGCCCTGAGCGCGTCGGTGAACTCGGTGTTCATCAGCTGCCGGGCCAGCGACGACAGGATCGTCAGGTGGGCGTCGTCGGCCCCGGCCGGCGCGGCGATCAGGAAGATCAGGTCGGCGGGTCCGTCCGCCGCGCCGAAGTCGACGCCGTGCGCGCTGCGGCCGAAGGCGAGCGTGGGTTCGGTGACGTGCGCGCTGCGGCAGTGCGGGATGCCGATGCCGCCGTCGAGGCCGGTGGGCATCTGCGCCTCGCGGGCGGCCACGTCGGCGAGGAAGCCCTCCAGGTCGGTCACCCGGCCCAGGGCCACCATGCGCTCGGCGAGGGCACGCGCCGCCGCTTCCTTGGTGTCGGCGGACAGGTCGAGATCGACCAGGTCCGCGGTGATCATGTCGCTCATCGCGGGCTCCTTCGCACGCGTATCGCCCGGCACGTGGGGTGGGCGGAAGAGGGGACGGGGGTGCGGTGGGGGGTGGGGCGGGCGGGACCGGGCAGACCCCGCGTCCCGGGGGCGGCAGAGCGGCTCAAGGCGGCCTGCCGCCCGTCGGCGGCGGGTGACGGGGCGCCCCGCCGTGTCCGGGCCGGGGCGTGCGACGCGGGGTGCGTCATGGCACCGGCTCCTTCAGCGCGCGGTCCACCGGGACCTGTGAGGTGACCGTCACCGCGGCCGGGTCCAGGTCGCCCGGCGCCGGCATGACGCTGCCGGGCAGCCGGACCGCCGCCGCGCCGTGCGCGAGAGCCGAGGCGAGCGCCTGCGGTCCGCGTCCGCCGGCGATCAGGAATCCGGCGAGGGAGGAGTCGCCGGCCCCGACATTGCTGCGGACGGCGTCCACGCGCGCGGTGCCGAACCAGGCGCCGGCGTCGTCCACGAGCAGCTGCCCGTCGGCGCCCAGGCTGGCGAGCACGGCCCGCGCGCCCATTGCGCGCAGCTCCTCGGCGGCCTTCAGCGCGTCGCCGACGGTGGCCAGGGGGCGTCCGACCGCCTCCGCGAGCTCCTCGGCGTTCGGCTTCACCACGTCGGGCCGCTCGCGCAGCGCCCGGAGCAGCGCGGGTCCGGAGGTGTCCAGCGCGATGCGTACGCCGGCGGCGTGCGCCCGGGCGACCAGCTCGGCGTACCAGGACGGGGCGAGCCCGCGCGGCAGGCTGCCGCAGCAGGCGATCCAGTCGGCGCCCCGCGACTGGCGCCGCACGGTCTCCAGCAGCAGCTCCTGCTCGGCCGGCGACAGCTGCGGACCCGGCGCGTTGATCTTCGTCAGGATGCCGTCCGCCTCCGCGAGCGCGATGTTGGAGCGGGTGGCCCCGGCGACCGGGACCGGCGCGACCTCGATGCCCTGCGCGTCGAGCAGATCGGCGACGAGCGCGCCCGGCGCCCCGCCCAGGGGCAGTACGGCAACCGTGCGCCGCCCCGCCGCGGCGACCGCGCGCGAGACGTTCACGCCCTTGCCGCCCGGGTCCATGCGCTCGCCGGTGGCGCGGACGACCTCGCCGCGGTCGAGGGAGGGGACCTCGTAGGTGCGGTCCAGGGACGGGTTCGGGGTGACGGTGAGGATCATGCGCGTACCACTTCCGTGCCGCCGCGCTCGATGGCGACGGTGTCCTCGGGGCTCAGCCCGCCGTCGGTGATCAGCAGGTCCACGTCGCCCAGGTCGCCGAAGCGGGCGAAGTGCTCCTGGCCGTGCTTGGCGGAGTCGGCGAGCAGCACCACGCGGCGGGCGGCGGCCACGGCCGCGCGTTTGACGGCGGCCTCGGCGAGGTCGGGGGTGGTCAGACCGTGCTCGGGGGAGAAGCCGTTGGCGGCGACGAACAGGACGTCGGCGCGGATCTCGCCGTACGCGCGCAGCGCCCAGGCGTCCACGGCGGCACGCGTGCGGTGCCGTACGCGCCCCCCGACGAGGTGGAGCTGGATGCCGGGGTGGTCCGCGAGGCGGGCGGCGATGGGCAGGCTGTGCGTGACGACGGTGAGCGAGGCCTCCAGCGGCAGGGCGGCGGCGAGGCGGGCCACCGTCGTGCCGGCGTCGAGGATCACCGTGCCCTCGGCCGGCAGTTCCGCCAGGGCGGCCTTGGCGATGCGGTCCTTCTCGTCGGCGGCCGTCGACTCCCGTTCGGCGAGGTCCGGCTCGAAGTCGAGGCGCCCCACCGGGATGGCGCCGCCGTGCACCCGGCGGACCAGGCCGGCGCGGTCGAGGGCCTTCAGGTCGCGGCGGATCGTCTCCGCCGTCACCTGGAGTTCCTCGGCGAGCGACACCACGTCCACCCGGCCGCTGTCCCGGGCGAGCCGGAGGATCTCCTGCTGCCGCTCCGGTGCGTACATGTCCGTTCGCCTCCGACTCTGCCCGAACGTGTGGTTTCAGGCGGGAGGCTACGTCGGGATGCCCGGAAAGTAAACAGGTTCGGGCTCAATCGGAAATCAAACAGACGTGACCGGGCTTTCGCTTCCGTGGCGGCGTACGGAAGAAGGGGCCCGGCACCTGAGGTGCCGGGCCCCTTCCACGACCGGACGGCCCCACGACCGGCCGCCCCCGACCGGCCGGCCCCAAGGCCGGTCCGGGACCTCAGGGGACGAGCTCGGGCTCCCTGTCCGCCGCCCGGACGTCGTCCCGCCCGGCCCCCTCCAGGTGCTGCGCGGGCCGCTTCGGCAGGGCGAACATCAGCAGGAAGATCACGCCCAGCACCGCGGCGACCCACCCCAGCGCGTGCTGGAAGGCGTCCACGAAGGCCGGGCCCACCTCGGCGGGGCGCAGGTGGTCGCCGATCACCCCGAAGAACACCACCGACACCAGCCCGAGCCCAAGCGCGTGGCCCATCTGCTGCACCGTGTTGATGAGCCCGGAGGCCGAACCGGCGTGCGCACGCGGCACCCCGGACAGGATCGCGTCCGTCAGCGGGGCGACGATCAGGCCCATGCCGGTACCCATGACGACCAGCGGGAGCGCCATCTGCCAGGGGGTGACGGCCGCCCCGTACCGCTCGGACTCCCAGATGTAGAGCAGGACCCCGGCGGCCAGCAGCAGCGCGCCCGTCTGGAGCACCTTGCGCCCGAAACGCGGCACCAGCTTCTGCACCGACATCCCCGCCGCGGCCGACACGGCGACCGAGAAGGGCACGCCGGTCAGCCCGGCCTTCAGCGGACCCCAGCCGAGGCCCACCTGCATGTACAGCGTCCACACCAGGAAGAACACGCCGAGTGCGAGCCCGAAGACGGTCTGGACGGCGATACCGGCCGCGAAGCTCTTCACCCGGAACAGCGACAGCTCGATCAGCGGGGAGCCGTCCCGCGCGCCCTTGCGCCGCTCGTACGCCACCAGCGCCGCGAAGACGGCCGGCGCGCCGGCCATCGAGAGGTAACCCCACAGCGGCCAGCCCAGCTCACGGCCGCGGGTGAGCGGGTAGAGCAGCATCAGCAGGCCCAGGGTCACCAGGAGGACGCCCACCAGGTCCAGTTTCAGGGCCCGCGGCGCCTTGGACTCGGTGATGAAGCGGCTGCCGAGGACCAGGCCCGCGACGCCGACCGGCAGGTTGATCAGGAAGATCGGGCGCCATGCGAGTCCGAAGAGGTCGCCCTCGGTCAGCAGCGCGCCGAGCAGCGGACCGGAGACCGCGCCCAGGCCGACGATCGCGCCGAACAGCCCGAAGACCTTGCCGCGTTCGTGCGCCGGGAAGGTCGCGTGCACGATCGACAGCACCTGCGGCACCATCAGCGCCGCCATGGCGCCCTGCAGGATGCGGGAGGCGACCAGCATCTCCGGGTTCACGGCCAGGCCGCACAGCGCGGAGGCGAGGGTGAAGCCGCCCATGCCGACCAGGAACACCCGCTTGCGGCCGTGGATGTCGCCGAGCCGCCCGCCGGTGACGAGCCCGGCGGCGAAGGCGAGCGCGTAACCCGCCGTGATCCACTGGATCTGGCTGAAGGAGGCGCCCTCGTCGCGCTGGATCGACGGGACGGCGATGTTGACGATCGTGACGTCGACCAGATCCATGAAGGCCGCGGTCATCACGATGGCGAGGGCGAACCAGCGGCGGCGGTCCGGCACCTCGCCGGGCTTGCTCATGAGGGTCTCGGTGGAGGTCATGTCCCGAAACTAGAACCCCATTAGGTCAGATCATGTCCTCGTGCTCCGGCATCCTGGGACGCATGACGACGGACACCCCGGCCCGGATCCTCCAGTTGCTCTCCCTCCTCCAGACGCCCCGCGAATGGCCCGGCGGCGAGCTCGCCGACCGGCTCGGGGTCTCCCGGCGCACGGTCCGGCGGGACATCGACCGGCTGCGCGAGCTGGGCTATCCCGTGCAGGCGACCAAGGGGTCCGACGGCGGCTACCGGCTGGTCGCGGGCAAGGCCATGCCCCCGCTCGTCCTCGACGACGAGGAGGCGGTGGCGATCGCGGTCGGGCTGCGCGCCGGGGCGGGCCACGCCGTGGAGGGCGTCGACGAGGCGTCGGTACGGGCCCTGGCGAAGCTGGAGCAGGTGCTGCCCGGCCGGCTGCGCCACCGCGTGACCACCCTGCAGGCCGCGACCACTCCCCTGACCAGCGGCGACGGGCCGAGCATCGCGCCCGAGACGCTGACCGTCATGGCGTCGGCGGTGGCCGGGCGGGAGCGGCTGCGGTTCTCCTACCGCGCCGCCGACGGCACCGAGTCGCGGCGCGAGACCGAGCCGTACCGGCTGGTGTCGACCGGGCGGCGCTGGTACCTCGTCGCCTACGACCTCGGCCGTTCCGACTGGCGCACGTTCCGCGTGGACCGGGTCGGCGCCCCCTTCGCGACGGGGGCACGGTTCACCCCGCGCGAGCTGCCGACGGGAAGCGCCGCGGAGTACCTGCGCCGGTCGATGCAGCGCCGGCAGGAGACGTACGACGTCACCGTCGCCTTCGCCGCCCCCGCCGACGCCGTCGCCGCGCGCCTGCCCGGCTGGCTCGGTCCCCCCGAGCCGGTCGACGAGCGCAGTTGCCTCCTGCGGGCCAGGACGACGGAGAACATGGAGTGGCTGGCGGTCCGGCTGGCGATGCTGGGGTTCGACTTCACGGTACGGGAGCCGGAGGAACTCGTGCGGTGTGCCAGGGAGTTGGGGGCTCGGCTGAGCCGGGCGGCAAAGGACGGCGGAGCGTGACGTGAAGCCGCCCGGCGCTGCGGCCGGGGAGGGCGCGCGGTCCCGTCACGGGGCGCCGCGCCCACGCGTCGGGGGACCGGACGGAGCAAGCCCGGCTGCGGCTTGTCGGTTCATTGTCAAGGCTGTCCCTTATGGAGAAGACTCCCAGGGTGATCGTGGAGCCGCCGGACGGCCGGGGCCTTCGCGCAGTCAGTGTGGGCGGCAGGACCGTGGGCAGCGCCTGGTCGCCGCGCGGACTGCGCAAGGTCCTCGGCAGGCTCGGACACCCGCAGGACACGGATCTCGAGGACCGGAGAGTGATCGTCTGGCGCGGGGCCGGCAGCGGGGTCTGGCCCGACCGCAGAGGGAGAAGGCGCACGGCCGCGGCGCTCATGACGGCGGGTCTCGTCGGATCCATGATCCTGCTCGTCGTCGTCGGGTCACCGGACGCCCTGGGGGCGCTGACCTTCGCACAGCGCCTCACCGGATCCCTCTTCGTCCTGGCGGGCGCCGTGCAGGGCATGGCGGCGCTGGCGGCTCTCGACCACTGGGGAAAACGGCAGTTCAGGTATTCAGGAGCCGTTGTCCTGATCGGGGTGCTGATCACCCTGGCCACGGAAAGCCTCTTCCTGTTCGTGTGGCTCCAGGAAAGGGAACCGACGCCTTACCTGCCGTCCTACCTGCTGCTCCTGGCATGGTCCCTGTGGGCCCTCTTCCTGCTGCTGCGGGAGCAGGTGTGGACGGTGGTCCCCCACCCCAGGGGATTCGCGGCCGGAGTGGCCCTCTCCGGACTGCTGGCCGTCACCAACTTCACCTATTCGGCCGTGTACCAGCCCGCCTCGGCCCCGTTCTACATCGCTCTCGCGGCACGGTTCGGCACTCCTCGCGCCGACCCCGTGCGCCCCTTCCTGCACATCCCGCTGACATTTCGGGTGGAGAACACCGGAAAGGTTCCGGCGTACATCATCGGGGACAACTACCTGGTCCAGGGGCGTCTGGCCGAGTACTCGGCCAGCGACAGGGAGCTGAAGGAGTGGAGGGAGGCGATGGAAGAAGGACGCGACGCGGAACTCCACGTCGCCCAGGTCAGCCACCGGACGATAAGCACCGGACAGTTCACCGGTCCGGGCTACTGGCTGCATCCGGGAGAGGAGCACACCAAGGAGAAGATCATCCAGATCCCGAAGAGCGTCGAATACGACCTGCTGGAAGCCGAGTTGGACATCGTGGTCATGAGGATGGACCGCGGAAGGATCGACCTCGCGGAACTACAGCAGGCGCACCCCTCCTGGCGGAAGGATCAGGGACGGTTCTACTGCGAACCCGAAAGATGCAGCGCGATGCTCATATACGAAGGCGAGGTGCGCCACAACAACAACATCATCAACGTCACGCGCAACCCCCGGTACGTGACGGTGGCCCGGTTCGGCTCGCCGGAGGAATCGGACTACGAATGCATCATCTCGTCCTACCGATTCGACCCCAGAAGCAATCCCGACCTGAAGGAATTGCAGAGGGAGAGCGAGAGGGAAGCGAATCGGTACGGCGTTGAGCAACGCATCGTTTCGACGAGGGTACCGGTCGCGGCGTTGTCACCCCCTTCCGGAAGTTGATTCCTGAACCGGTGCCTGTCCGTGGTCGGTGGCGTCTGCCGTGCACGCCGTACGCCGGGTTGCGGGATGCACCCAGGGGAACGAGAGTTTTCTCATAGCGTATGCGCACCGTTGAGCAATGGATCTCCGGTGATCCGGGCCCGGCCGTCGGGCCTTGGCGGGCAATGCCTGCGAGGGCGAATCCGCACATCGCACAGTGCTCCCTGGACGCGTCATGACCAAAACCGCCCGGCGACGGGTCTCCCGGCTTTCCGGCTGCACGTCCTGCCTGGCCGCGGCGCTCGTGCTGACGGCGGGCGCGACCGGTTCCGTGACCGCGTCCCAGGCGGCCCGAGCCGCGACTGTGGTGCCGGCCCGGCCTCCCGGCTCTCCGACGCCGGAACCCGACACCTCACCGACCGGTGTTCCGGAACCCGGTACGTCGGAGCCGGGCACGCCCTCGGGGTCCGACACACCAGGCGGATCCGACACACCAGGCGGATCCGGCACCCCGGACGGGTCCGACACCCCGGGCGGGTCCGACACGCCGCCCGGATCCGGCACACCGGACCGGCCCGGCACATCGAGCGAGACCGGCACGCCGACCGGTCCGGCGGGTCTGCCGACCGCCCCCGCGGAGAGAGCGAAGGCGCTGGAGGCGCGCACGGCCGGGCTGAACGTGCCGGAGGAGGTGAAGGAGGAGGTCGAACAGGGGCTGACCGGGCTGCTGGAGATGATCCGGGATTCAAAGACACCGCCCGAGGAACGGGCCGCCTACTCCAGGATCCTGGGCCGGCTCACCGACACGCTGAAGACGGCCCAGGACCCGGGGACACCCCCCGGGGAACGGGCCACCTACACGAAGATCGTGGAAGGGACGACCGAGACGCTGCGGACGATCCAGGATCCCAGGACGCCGGACGGGCAACGGGCCGCCTGCACGAGGATCGCGGCGGGGACGGCCGAAGCACTGGGGGCGCTCCAGGACCCCGGGACGCCGCCCGAGCAGCGGGCCGTCTCCGCGCGGATCGTGGCAGGGATCACCGGGGGATTCGGGCTGCTCACGAACCCGGAGGCCCCGAAAGGGCTCCTGGCTTTCAACGCGGAGACCGACGAGAAGGACGTCAGGACCCTGAATCACCTCCACAGGTCCCAGGCTCCGAAGGAGGATTTCCAGCAGTTCGCGAGAGCCAGGGAGGAGATTTCACTCGGCAAGCAGATCAGCAGCCGTCCGGGAACTCCGCAGAAGCTGCGGGAAGAAATCCGGAGGACCGTGGCGCAGTTGAGCAGCACCCTGGTGAAGACGTATTCCCCATCGACGTCACAGGAAGATCGGGACAAGGGAAAGGAGACGGGAAGCCGCCTTTTTGAGGACCTCAGGAAGCAGAACAAGACACCATCGGACAAACCCCTTCTGGAGATCGTGAACAGGCCTTCCAGTTCCACGGTGAAGCCGGGGGAGATCCAGTCGTTCGTCATCAGGATCACCAATCACGGGCGCGCGGAAGCAACCGGTCTGACGGTCGAGGAGGGGTCCGCGGCGACGCCGGGCGGATCCGGGGGAGGCGTGATCCGTCCCGTGCTGGACGCGGAACTGCACGGGGAGACGGGCCACTCCGACGACTGCGGCATCACGGCAGGGGCCACCGTGGTGAACTGCCCCGCGGAGGGTGAGGCCCGGCTCGCACCGGGGAAGACGGTCAGGATCGTCATCCGGGCAGTGGTGAAGGCGTCGCAGGTGCCTTACGGGGAGAAGGAGGACGTCACCCGCGCGAAGTTCGACCAGGGCACACAGCAGGGCAGCGCCAGGTTCACGGTCGTCGAGCCCCCGAAGCTGTCCAGGAAGGACCTCGAGGACGAGCTGTACGCCACCCGCACATGCGCCGAGCACTTCCACTCGTCCGGCGTCTCGGGAGAGGCCCTGGCCGTCTTCACCAAGGTGATGGGCCGGGAACTCGCACGAGGCACGCCCCCCGCCCACGCCAGTTCCGAGGGCTACCGGGCTGCTCTCACCGCGGTCAGGCCCGAGGACGCGGTGTCCCTGGCGGAGATCCCCCTCTTCGATGTCTCCCTCCGGGACGCCGCGAAAGCCTTCACGTCGGCCGGGAATTGCGGCGACTTCGTCAACAAGGCCCTGTCGCTCAAGTGACCGCCTCGCCGTCGCTCAAGTGACCATCCCCCCGCGTCGCTCAGCTGACCGTCTCTCGCCGGATCATCGGCTCCCCCCACGGGAAGTCCCGCAGCGCTCCCAGATTCCGCAGGGCCCGTTCCGCCGGCCCGTCCGGTCCTTGTGCCGGGGCGTCCCCGGCAGCCCAGTCCTCCACCGCCACGCGGACGGCGGCGCTCGCGACGGCGGCGGCGAGGCGCAGGTCCGGGAACGCGGCGGCGTCCGCCCCGGGCGTCGGCGCGGCTTCCGGCGGACCGGCCCTCAGCCGGTCCGTCAGCACCTCCACCAGCAGGCGCTCGGAGCCCTGGCACACCTCCGCCCACACCTTCCGCAGGGACGGGTTCTCCACGGCCATCCGGACCAGGGCGCGGACCCATTCCCAGGAGGCCGCCGAGATGCCGGGGCCCGGGGTCAGCGTGTGCCGGACGGCGCTCTCCAGGGCCCGCGGCACGGACGCCTCCGCCGGGACGGTGCGCACGGCCTCCACCCAGCGCTGGGCACCCGCCGCGTAGAGGGGTGCCACCGCCTCCTCCTTGGTGGCGAAGTACCGGTAGAAGGTGCGCGGGGCGACTCCCGCGGCCTGGGCGATGTCCTCGGCGCGGGTGGCCCTCAGGCCGCGCCGTACGAAGAGTCCGGCCGCCGCGCGGGCGATCTCCATGCGGGTCTCGGCCTTCCGCCGTTCGGTCAGTGAGGGCGGAGGGATCGGGGTGGTGCTGCTCACGCCCGGCAGGCTATGCCGCTGTGGCAGAATCTGTCACCTGGCGGGCCACCCCGGGGTTCAGGTTCGGGGTGGCCCGCTCTCCAGGCATGTCCGTGGTGGCCCGCCCAGGCGTGAAAGAAGGAGCCGGGCTCCGGCGCCCGGGGGGGGAGGGGCGGCCGAAGCCCGGCTCGGGAAAGTCCCGGCGCCGGGGGGATGTGCGACGGGACGTGGCTCGGTGGGCGGAGCGGAGGGGGTCCGGCTCCGGGGACACGGCTCGACGGGCCCCGCTCGGCGGGTCCGCCGAATCGGTCCCGAAGGGGCGGCCCCGGCTCGAACTCCCGTGCCCTGGAGTCTTGTTCCCGGAGCCCTGTCACTTGAAGCGGCGTTCCACCGCCATGTTTGCGCGGTCTTTCGCCACCCGGCGTACGCGGTCCGCCGCCCGGCGGGCCCTGCGCGCCCGCCGCGGCCGGCTTCCCGGCCCGGGCCGGCGGCCGGCCTCGTCGGCCGTGCGGCGCCCGCGCGCCGGACCGCCTCAGGCCGCCGCGTCGAACCCGGTGTCCCGGGCCAGCTTCTTCAGCTCCAGCAGGGCGTGCTTCTCGATCTGCCGGATGCGCTCGCGCGTCAGGCCGTGCTCCTTGCCGACCTCGGTCAGCGTGCGCTCGCGGCCGTCCTCGATGCCGTACCGCATCTTGATGATGGACGCCGTGCGCCGGTCGAGGCGGCCGATGAGGTCGTCGAGCTCCTCGCTGCGCAGCAGCGTCAGCACCGACTGCTCCGGCGACACCGCGGAGGTGTCCTCCAGCAGGTCGCCGAACTGGGTCTCGCCCTCGTCGTCCACCGACATGTTCAGCGAGACCGGGTCGCGGGCCCAGTCGAGCACGTCGGTGATGCGCTCCGGCGTCGAGCCGAGCTCGGCGGCGATCTCCGCGGGCTCCGGGTCCCGGCCGTGCTCGCGGTTGAACTCGCGCTGTACGCGCCGGATCCGGCCCAGCTCCTCCACCAGGTGGACGGGCAGGCGGATGGTGCGCGACTGGTCGGCTATCGACCGCGTGATGGCCTGGCGGATCCACCAGGTCGCGTACGTGGAGAACTTGAAGCCCTTGCGGTAGTCGAACTTCTCGACCGCGCGCACCAGGCCGGCGTTGCCCTCCTGGATCAGGTCCAGCAGCGGCAGACCGCTGCGGGGGTAGCGGCGGGCGACGGCGACGACCAGGCGGAGGTTGGAGCGGATGAAGATGTCCTTGGCGCGCTCCCCCTCGGCGACCAGGGCCTCGAGCTCTTCGCGGCTGGCATCCGCCTTGGTCTCCTCGTAGCCGTCGAGGATCTGCTGCGCGAACACACCCGCCTCGATGATCTGCGACAGCTCGACTTCCTTGGCGGCGTCGAGCAGCGGTGTACGCGCGATTTCGTCGAGGTACATGCCGACCAGGTCGCGGTCGGCGATCTCGCCGCCATGGGCGCGAACACTGCTTGCCGCGTCGACCGTCTCGCCGGTGGCGGACTGACGACGGGCGACGGCACGGGTTGCCATGCGTGCTCCCTTGCGATGATGAGGTCAGCGGGTGGTCCTTCAGACGCTCGGCACCGTCCTCGGGTCCCTCCGGACTCTGGTCGAGTGCCCTGCATCCGTGGGAAACAACGACTGGAAACCGGACAGAATTCCCAACCCGCCCCTCGATTTTTCTGATCATGCAGTACCCTGTGCCGCCGCACGGCCGGGCGAGATGCCGCCGGAGCGCGCAGAGGTCCAGGTCAGGCCGGGAGCCGAGGACGGTTCCGGAGTACCCGGTCACCGCCGGACCCACTCCGAAGGTGAGACGTCGATCACACGCGGCACCGTTCCCCTCACTCCAAGGGAGTACGCCGCCCCGGCCGCCCTCCCACCCGGAAGACGGGCGGCGGCGGCCGATGGTTGCCACGGACACGCGCACGCAGCGGATGCGGACCCTGGACGCCGACCCCGGGTGCCCCGCCCGGATCCCACCCCGCGCCCGCCCGGGTCCCGCCCCGCGCCCGATCCGGGCCCCGCCCCCGCCCGGTCCCGCCCGCGCGGCTCGCGGGCCGCCACTCAGCCGAACTGCACCGACCGCTTCGCCAGCCCCATCCAGAACCCCTCGATCACCGACCGCTGCGCATCCAGCTCCCCGGTCGCGTCGGCGGCGCCCATGGCCACGAAGAGCGGGGCGAAGTGCTCGGTGCGCGGGTGGGCGAACCGGCCGGCCGGGGACTTGCGGGTGAAGTCGAGCAGCGCGTCGACGTCCCGGGCCTCCAGGGCCCGGCGGCCCCAGTCGTCGAACTCCGCCGACCACGCGGGGACGCCGCCCTGCCGCAGCGCGGCCAGATTGTGGGTGAAGAAGCCGGAACCGACGATCAGCACGCCCTCGTCGCGCAGCGGCGCCAGCTTGCGGCCGATCTCCATGAGCCCGGCCGGGTCGAGGGTCGGCAGGGAGATCTGCAGGACCGGGATGTCGGCGTCGGGGTACATCTCGACGAGCGGCACGTAGGCGCCGTGGTCCAGGCCGCGGTCCGGGATGTCCTGCACGGGTGTGCCCGGGGCGCGCAGCAGCTTGCGCACGGACGCGGCCAGCCCGGGCGCGCCGGGGGCCCCGTACGTGACGCGGTAGTAGTGCTCGGGGAAGCCCCAGAAGTCGTGGACGAGCGGGACCGTCTCGGTGGCGCCGAGGGCGAGCGGGGCCTCCTCCCAGTGGGCGGAGACCATGAGGATCGCCCTGGGGCGCGGCAGGGCGGCGGACCAGGCGGCGAGTTCGCCGGGCCAGACGGGGTCGTCGGCCAGCGGCGGGGCGCCGTGACTGAGGTACAGGGCGGGCATGCGCTCCCGGGTGGCGGCGGACATGGCGGCGGCTCCCTCCGGAACGGCGGATCACACGGAGCTTGAACCCTCAAGCTTCCTGAAAACCGACTGTACACCCCATTTGTTTAAATTTAAAGGACAGTGGTCGTAGAGTAGAGGCATGAAGGCACCTGCATCCGCCCCGGCCAAGGCATCGGCGACGACACCGCAGCCGGCATCGGCACCGCAGCCGGCACCGGCCGACGAACCCCGCTGGCTCACCGACGAGGAGCAGGGCGTCTGGCGTTCTTACATCGAGGCCACCACCCTCCTCGACGACCACCTCGACCGCCAGCTCCAGCGCGACGCGGGCATGCCGCACGTCTATTACGGCCTCCTGGTCCAGCTCGCCGAGTCCCCGCGGCGCCGGCTGCGGATGACGGAGCTGGCCATGCACGCGAAGATCACCCGCTCCCGGCTGTCCCACGCCGTCGCCCGGCTGGAGAAGAACGGCTGGGTCCGGCGCGAGGACTGCCCGTCCGACAAGCGCGGCCAGTTCGCGGTGCTGACCGACGAGGGCCACGACGTGCTCAGCCGCTCCGCGCCGGGCCATGTCGCCGCCGTGCGCCAGGCGGTCTTCGACCGGCTCACCCCCGAACAGCAGAAGTCCCTCGGCGAGATCATGCGGATCATCGCCGAGGGACTTCAGCCCAAGGAAGCGGGTGCGGACCTGCCCTGGCTCCGCTGACCGCTCATCGGCGGAGCCGGGGCAGGTCCGGGGAAGCCGTGCGGACGAGGCGTCCCCTCCTCCTCCGCACGACGGGCCCGGAACCCGCGGGACCAAGGCCGAAGGCCTTGACCGCACGGGGGGTCCGAAGGGGTGTCCCCGGGTCACGACGGGGTACGGCCGGGCCGCGCCGGCGACGCCGCCGGCGGGCGGCCCGGTGCCGTCCGTCAGTGGACGACCACCGGGACGGCCAGCTCCTCCTTCGCGCCCTCGCCGGAGCCGACCACGGTGGTGCCGCCCGGGCGGCCGGCGTTGACGAAGGTCAGGGCGATGGCCGAGGCCGCCACGAGGATGCCGACGGCGAACCAGATCGCGCTGGTGTAGCCCTGCACCATGCCCTCCAGCTGGACGAGCTGCTGCTGCGACCGGCTGGTGGCCCCGGCGATGTGGTCGGTGATGTAGGACGTGGTGGCCGAGGCGGCGATCGTGTTCAGCAGGGCCGTGCCGATCGCGCCGCCCACCTGCTGCGAGGTGTTGACCATCGCGGAGGCGACACCGGCGTCCCGCGGCTCGACGCCCTGGGTGGCCAGGGACATGGCCGGCATGAACGCCGTTCCCATGCCGAGGCCGAGCAGCAGCATCGCGGGCAGCAGCAGGGCGGTGTACGAGGAGTCGATCTCCAGCTGGGTCAGCAGCAGCATGCCGAGCGCGGCGACCAGGAAACCGGGGCCCATCAGCAGGCGCGGCGCGACCCGGGTCATCAGGCGGGTGCCGATCTGGGTGGAGCCGGTGATCATGCCCGCGATCATCGGCAGGAAGGCGAAGCCGGTCCTCACCGGCGAGTAGCCCTTCACGACCTGCAGGTAGTAGGTCAGGAAGAGGAACAGGCCGAACATCGCGATGATCGCCAGGCCCAGGGAGAGGTAGATCCCGCCGCGGTTGCGCTCGGTGATCACGCGCAGCGGCAGCAGCGGGGCCTTGACCTTGGCCTCGACGGCGACGAAGGCGGCGAGCAGCACCACCGACGCGACGAACATGGCCACGGTGACGGAGTCGCTCCAGCCGTCGGACTCGGCGCGGGTGAAGCCGTAGACCAGGGCGACCAGGCCGAGCGTGGACAGGATGACGCCGGGGATGTCGAGCGGCGAGCGGTTGCGGCCGCCCTCCGGCTCGCGGATGACGAACCAGGCGCCGGCCGCGGCGACCATGGCGAACGGGATGTTCACGAAGAACGTCCAGCGCCAGTCCAGGTACTCGGTGAGGAAACCGCCGAGGATCAGGCCGACGGCACCGCCGCCGCCGGCGATCGCGCCGTAGATGCCGAACGCCTTGGCGCGCTCCTTGGCGTCCGTGAACATCACGGCGAGCAGGGACAGCGCGGCGGGCGCGAGCAGGGCGCCGAAGACGCCCTGCAGGGCGCGGGAGCCGAACATCATCGCCTCGTTGGTGGCCGCGCCGCCCAGCGCGGAGGCGGCGGCGAAGCCGGCCAGGCCGAGGACGAAGGTGCGCTTGCGGCCCCACAGGTCGGCTATGCGTCCGCCGAACAGCAGCAGACCGCCGAAGGCGAGGGCGTAGGCCGTGACCACCCACTGGCGGTTGCCGTCGGAGATGCCGAGGTCCTGCTGGGCGGAGGGCAGGGCGATGTTCACGATGGTGGCGTCGAGGACGACCATGAGCTGCGCGAGCGCGATGAAGACGAGCGCTTTCCAGCGGTTGGCGTCCGGTGCGCCCAGGGCCTTCGAGGCTGTTTCAGACATGGGGGTACCCACTTCGGGACTTCGTGACGGAAAAAACGGGACTGGTGACAGAAAAGGTGATGAAAGTGACTAAAAGGCGAACGACTCGTCGTCGTTGACGGCCGGAAGCCCGGCGGGAGGGATGACCGGGGCGGTGCGCTGGACTAATCGGTCGGGTGGCCGGCGGGACGGCCGGTGGAGCGGTCGGGGGGGGGGGGCCCCCGCGGGCCCCCCCCCCCGGGCCCGGGGGGGGGGGGCGGGGCGGGGGGGGGGGCGCGCACGGGGCGG